>NZ_JBFACT010000009.1:0-201027 GCF_040640995.1 Amycolatopsis sp. NPDC021455
GCGGCGGGGCGTGTGAGCAGGTCGTGCTCACCCCCTACAAAGCCGAAACCAACCGGCCGCTCACCGCCGGGCAGAAGACCGCGAACGCGGTGTTCTCCGGGCTGCGCTGCGCGGTTGAGGGCGGCTTCGCCGCCCTCAAAACCTGGCGCATCCTCGACAAACTCCGCCTCCACCCCCGCCACGCCACCACCCTCACCCGCGCCCTGCTCGTGCTCACCCAGCACGAACAAGACACCCGCGACACGGCCCGGCCAGCCGCAGCCTGACCATTACCACACCCCGTCAACCCACCCCCACCAGCACAAACCAAGATGAAAAATCCCCATTGGGGCCGCTTGACCCGCGCTGTGGACAACTCCGGCCGGCCGCGGGCGGAGAGCCCGGAACTGTCGGTGCGTGCCGGTAGCGTGGAAAGCGGGGGGCGCCCCCAAGCGGCTCGGGCAGTTCGAGCAACTCAGCCGACGTCCGGCGCGGCTTCCGCCCGCTCGACCATCGCGACCAGCTCGGCGATCCACCCCAGCACCACCTCGCTGCCCGGGAACCGCGCCTCGGCCGCCGCCGTCAGCGACTCGCGGATCACCCGCGTGATCTCCGCCGCCTGGGCCGCGGTGAACATCCCCAGGGAGATGAACGAGTAGTCGGCCGCCACGAACTCCCGCAGCTCGGCGGCCAGCCCGGCGTCTTCGACCCGGTCGGCGACGGCTCCCACCACCCACTGCACCGCCGCTCCGCTCGGCATCCACGCCAAGCCGAGCGGAACCTTCCCGGGCGGGTCCAGGACGAAATCCCCCGACACCGCGTCAGCCCAGCCGCCGCGCCGTCACGAACCGGGCCCGGCCGGTCAGGTCCGCGTGGTCCTCGACCCCCGTCAGCACCCGCCGGGCCCGGACCAGGGCCGGGACCGCCGAGCCGTGCGTGTCGTCGTGCTCGATCGCCAGCCCGCCGCCTGGGCGCAGCAACCGCGCGCCCGCCGCGATCGCGTGACGGATCACCGCCAAGCCGCTCTCCTCGGCGAACACCGCGCGCGGCGGGTCGTGCTCCGCCACCTCCGGCGGCACCGGCGTGCCCTCCGGGACGTACGGCGGGTTGCACAGCACCAGGTCGACCAGGCCGTCGAGCTCGGCGAACATCGTCGGGTCGCCGATGTCGCCCGAGTACAACCTGATCGGGGTGTTGCCCGCGTCCGCGTGGACGTCGGCGTTGTGGCGGGCCCAGGCCAGTGCCTGCGGGTCGACGTCCACCGCGTAGACGACCGCGTCCGGCCGCGCGTGCGCGACCGCCAGTGCCAGCGCGCCGGATCCGGTGCACAGGTCCACCACCACCGGGAACTCCCGGCTCTGCAGGAACTTGACGCCCCACTCGAGCAGCAGCTCGGTCTCCGGGCGCGGGACGAACACGCCGGCGCCGACCGCGACGGTGATGTCCCCGAGCGCGGCCCAGCCGGTCAGGTACTGCAGGGGGATCCGCTTCGCGCGTTGCTGGACGAGCTGCCCGATGGCCTCGACGACCGGCGGATCGACCAGCGGCACCATCGGCAGCCGCCCGCGCTCGACCCCGAGCACGTGCGCGGCGATCACCTCGGCGTCGAACCGCGGCGAGGCGACGCCCGCGCGCTCGAGGATCCGGGTGGCCTCGATGATGGCCAGGCGCAGCGGCTGCCGATTCACTCGTCGTCCTTCACCTCGTCAAGCCTGGCACACCAGGCGGAACTCCCCCGTGAGGACACGCGCCGGTCCTACGCCGTCCAGCGTATCGAGGCGCCCTCAGCGCCCAGGCGACAAGTACCCGGCCAGCGCGCTCCGGCGCCGCTGCAGCGTCCCGATCCGGTCGTCCATCGCGGTCAGCTCGCGGCGCAGCAGCCGGGACAGCTCCGGGCACAGGTCCAGGTGGGCTTCCTCGCCGCTCGCGCACTGCAGCACCGAAGCGATGACCTCGGTGTTCAGCCCGGCCCCGAGCAGCCGCCGGATCTGCCGGACGCGGACGACGGCGTCGTCGGCGTAGGTGCGGTACCCGTTGTGGTCGCGTGACGCCGTCAGCAGGCCCTGCTCCTCGTAGTACCGCAGCAGCCGCGTGCTGACGCCGGTGCGTTCCGCGAGCTCGCCGATCCGCATGTGACCCCCGAAAGGTTGACCTTGACACCGATGTGAATGCCTAACGTCGCCGGCATGACCGAACATTTCCAGCACGTCGTCCGCGGATCCGGGCCCGGCCTCCTGCTCGCCCACGGAGGCGGCGGCAGCGTCGAAGGCAACTTCGGCCCGATCCTCGACGACCTCGCGCGCACGCACACCGTCGTCGGCCCCGACTACCCCGGCTCCGGCGCGACACCCCGCGGCGACCGCCCGCTCGACCTCGACGAAGTCGCCGACGAGCTGGTCGCGATCGCCGTCGGCGCCGGTCTGGAGCGCTTCGCGATCCTCGGTTATTCACTCGGCACGGCGGTGGCGGTGCGCGCGACCACACGGCACCCCGACCGCGTCACCGGGCTGGTCCTGACCAGCGGGTTCGCCCGGCTCGACAACCGGATCCGGCTCGCCGTCGACGTTTGGGCGGCCCTGCTGGACGGTGACCGGGAGCTGCTCGCGAAGTTCCTCACGCTGATGGCAGCAGGCGGACGGCACCTGGAATCCCTGACGCCGGAACAGCTCGACGCCGCCGTCGCCGGGCTCGCCGCGTTCATCCCCGCGGGCAGCCCGGAGCAGGTCGGTCTGGTCTCCCAGGTCGACACCCGGGCCGAACTGGCCGCGATCGCCGTTCCGGCGCTCGTCATCGCGACCACCCTCGACGGGCTCGCGTCGCCGGCGCTGTCGCGCGAACTCGCCGACGGCATCCCCGGCGCCCAGCTGGTCGAGATCGAAGCCGGCCACAACATCGGCGGGGAAGCGCCGGGCGAATGGCTCGCCGCGATCCAGAAGTTCCTCGGAGGGCTGTGATGGACCTCGAAGTCGTCCTGCCGAGCGAAGAGCCCGACCTCGACCCCGCGCGGCCCGCCGAGCTGGCCCGGCTCGCCGAGGACCTCGGCTACCACGCCGCCTGGCTGCCCGATCACCTGATCCCGCCCGGCGCGTACGGCGAGGTCTTCGGCGGCGTCTACGAGCCGCTGGTCACCCTCGCACACATTGCCGCGCTGACCACCCGGATCCGGCTCGGGACGTCGGTGCTGATCGTGCCACTGCGGGAGCCGTACGCGCTGGCCAAGCAGGTCGCGACGCTCGACCGGCTGTCGGGGCACCGGTTCACCCTCGGCATCGGCAGCGGCTGGAACGCGCCGGAGTTCGCCGAGGTGGGCGCCGACTTCGGCGGCCGCGGCAAGCGGACCGACGCGACGCTCGACCTGCTCGCCGAGCTGTTCCGCACCGGCCGCGGGCCGGGCGGCGGGTACTTCGAGCCGCGCCCGGCGGGCCCGGTGCCGATCACCGTCGGCGGCAACTCGGCCGTGGCGCTGCGCCGGGCCGCGCGGATCGGCGCGGGCTGGACCAGCGCCGGCCTGTCCCCCGCCGCGTTCGGCGAACGCGCTCGTGAACTGAAGACCCTGAGGAGCGGAAGTGAACCGCGGTTAACCTCCGGCGCGGACGACGTGAACGGCGGTTAACCGCCAGGATGGAGTGGGACGGCGACGATCTCGCCGCCGCCGTCGCGCAGTTCCGCGCGTATATCCTGGCGGGGGCGGACGCGGTGGCCGTCCACTTCGGCCCGGCCGGGACCTTCGAGCGGCGGATGACCACCTTCGCCGAGGCCGTGGCCGGAACCTAGGATGTAGACGCCGACCCCACGGGAGCGCCAGTGCCGACCGAGCCGACCACGCGCCGCCGGGTCGCGTTCATCTTCCCGATCTACAACGAGGAAGCGAACATCGACGTGCTGCACCGCACGGTCGACGAGGTCACCGCGCCGCTGGCCGGGCGCTACCGGTTCAGCTTCCTCTACGTCGACGACGGCAGCCGGGACGGCTCCCTGGCCCGGCTCACCGAGCTGGCCGAGCGGGACGCGCGGGTCACGGTCATCGAGTTCTCCCGCAACTTCGGGCACCAGATGGCCGTGACCGCCGGGCTCGACCTGGTCGACGCGGACGCCGTGATCATCATGGACAGCGACCTGCAGGACCCGCCCCGGGTGGCGCTCGAGCTGCTCGAGAAGTGGGAAGAGGGCTACGACGTCGTCTACGCGCAGCGCCGGTCGCGCCGGGACTCGCCGTTCAAGCGGTACACCGCGAGCGCGTTCTACTGGTTCCTGCAGAAGATGGCCGCGGTCGAAATCCCGAAGAACACCGGCGACTTCCGGCTCGTCGACCGCAAGGTCGTCGACGAGCTGCGCAAGTACCGCGAACGCGACCGGTTCCTGCGCGGCCTCGTCAGCTACGTCGGGTTCAAGCAGACGGCGGTGCTGTTCGACCGCGACAAGCGCTACGCCGGTGTCACGGGCTATCCGCTGACGAAGATGCTGCGCTTCGCCGCAGACGGCATCCTCGGATTCTCGGTGACGCCGCTGCGGATGATCACGCGGATGGGGTACCTGATCTCGCTGCTGAGCTTCGTCGGCGTGCTCTACGTCGTCGGGGTGAAGCTGTTCGCCCCGGAGACCGCGGTGCCCGGCTGGGCGTTCATCACCATCGCGATGTTCTTCCTCGGCGGCATCCAGATCATCATGCTCGGCGTGCTCGGCAGCTACATCGGCCGCACGTACTCGCAGGTGCAGAACCGGCCGCTGTACACGGTGGCGTCGGTGCGCACGGGGGTTCCCGAGTCCGCCGAAGAGAGCCGGAGCGCCGCCCGATGAGGCTCGTCACGGCCACGCAGGTGCGCTTCGGGATCGTCGGGATCGGCAACACGCTGGTCGACGCGCTCGGCTACGCGCTGCTGGCGACGCTTGGCCTGCCGGTGTTCGTCGCCAACCTCATCTCCACGACGGCCGGCATGCTGCTGTCGTTCGCGCTCAACCGGAACTTCACGTTCCGGGCCAAGGACGGCGACCTCCGCCGCCAGGCGCTGCTGTTCTTCGGGGTCACCGCGTTCGGGCTCTGGGTGGTGCAGTTCTTCGTGATCTGGCTGGTCAGCCACCTGTTCACGGGCGTTAACCTGCTGATCCCGAAGGGTGCCGCGATCGTCGTCGGGCTGTTCTGGAACTACCTGCTCTACCACTACGTCGTGTTCCGGCACCGCCCCGTGAGCCCGGTACCCGGTGCCGCACCCGCCGACTCAGCGTGATCTCGTACGCTCTTCCGGGTGCGATCCCGTGAACTGCGCTTCGGCCTGGGCGTCTTCGTCCTGTCCCTCGGCGCTCTGCTGCTCCGGTTCCTCGTACCCAGGCCGATCGGGATGGCCGACAACGGCGACGGCTGGCGCCTGCTGTGCGACCTCGGCGGCCGGCACCCCGACATCAAGCCCGAGTTCTACGTGCACTTCAGCTACGGGCCGGGCCAGGTGTGCACCACCCAGTACATCTCGAGCCAGGCGTGGCTCGACTGGTTCGCGAGCAAGCTGGGGAAGGTGCTCGGCTCGTCGGCGGAGCTCAATCTGCTGGTGCTCGGCGCGATCACCTGCGTGCTCGTCGCGGGAGGCATCGCGGCCACCGTCCTCGGCCTGGAGCTGAGCCGCCGCAACCGCGTCATCGCCGCCGTCCTGCTGCTGCTCGTGATGGCCGACTCGGCGTTCTTCGGCTACTTCGCCTCGGTGCTCAGCGAGGGCGCCGGGTTCCTGGGGATGCTGCTGACCGCTGGTGGCCTGCTGCTGATGCACCGCACGGGCGCGTGGCGCTACTGGGGCGCGGCGCTGACCGTGGTGGGCGCGCTCATCGGCATCAACGCGAAGTCGCAGACGCTGCTGCTGATCCCGCTGTTCGTGATCGCGCTGGCGCTGGTCCGGCCGCTCGGCGCGAAGGGCCGCAAGCGGTGGCTGGTGCCGCTGGGCGTGCTGCTGGTCGTCGGCGCGGGCACGGCCGCGGTGCAGTCCCACGGCGACCCGGCCAACGCCGAGTACCGCGAAGCGAACATGTACCACGTGGTGTTCGACAGCATCGTCGACGGCAAGCACGACACGGACGCCGACCTGGCCGCGCTCGGCCTGCCGCCGACCGCGAAGAAGTTCATCGGCACGGGCTGGTGGGAAGTGAGCCCGTGGAAGGACGCGGACTACAACGGCTTCCGCGACAAGATCAGCCGCCGCAACGTGGTCAAGTACTACGCGTCCCACCCGGGCCGCACGCTGCAGATCCTCCAGCAGGGCGCGGTCGACACGCTCACGGCGCGCCCGTCGCGGCTGGGCAGCTTCGCCGACACGTCCGGGATGCCGCCGATGGCGCAGGAGTACCGGGTCCCGGTGCTGTCCGGGCTGTCCGCGCTCGCGGCCCCGCTGGGATTGTTCGTGCTGGTCCCGTTCTGGCTGCTGATCGGCTGGGCCGGGATCCGCGCGTTCCGCCGCCGCGCGCGCGAGTACGGGATCGTGGTGTTCTTCCTGCTGCTGTTCGCGGTCGGGCAGTTCGGGCTGTCCGCGCTGGGCGAGGGCGTCGAGGGCGTGAAGCACCAGCTGCTGACGCTGTTCCCGACGTTCCTGGCGGCGGTGTTCGCGGTGCTGAGCTTCTTCCCGCGGCCGGCTCCCCCGGTCACGGAGGAAGAGCCGGCCGAGGAGCCCGAGCCGGCGACCGAAGTGTTCGACGCCTTCCGCGAGCCCGAGGAGCCCGCGGTCCGCTGACACCCTGCGGCCGGCAGGAGGCATCCGCCCCCTGCCGGCCGCAGGGTGTCACCGCGGATCGGCGAGGCCGGTGGTCCGGTCGCCCATCGCCGTCCGGAAGAAGGCCGCGAGTGCCGCGTCGATGGGATGGGGCAGCAGCCTGCCCGAGGGGTCGAGCGCGTTCCACCGCTGCAGGTTCACCGCGACGGACATCCGCCGCCGGCCGTCGGCGCTGATCATGGCCATCGTTCCGCCGCCCCAGACCGTGCCGCCGTGTCCCCAGACGGCGCCTCCGCCGGGCACCGCGACCGGGTGCAGGCCGAGGCCGTAGTCGATCAGCTTGCCCTCCTGGGAGATGACCGGGACGGTGGTCTGCATCCGCGCCAGCGACGACGGGCTGACGATCTCGCCGGCCAGCAGCAGGCCGAAGAAGCGGTTCAGGTCCGCGACGGTCGAGATCAGTGCGGCCGCGGGCCCCACCCAGGACATGTCGTAGACGCTGTAGTCGCGCGGCGGGTCGATCATGCCGAACCACGCCTCGTAGAGCCGCGAATGCGGCCCCTCGATCTCCGGGCCGGCGGGCAGTTCGGTGTCCCGCAGCCCGGCGCGCTCGATGACGTTCCGGGTGATGCACTTGTCGGCCGTCGAGCCGGTCACCTTTTCCAGGAGTTCGCCGAGGAGCAGGTAGTTGGTGTTGGAGTATACCCCCGGAGTCCCGCCGGGGACGCCGGTGGCGGGGGCGACGACCCCCATCCCGATCAGCTCGACGGGATCGAACCGCGTGCACCGGTGGTCGTCCAGGCTCTGCGGGCTCGTGCCCGCCAGGTCCGGGTACGCCGCGAGCGAGGGGTAGGCGTAGGGCAGGTATTCGGCGAGCCCGCTGGTGTGGTTGATCAGCATCCGGACCGTGATCGCCTGCCCGCGTTCCCCGGGGACCAGCCGCGGCAGGTAGCGCCCGACCGGGGCGTCGAGGTCGAGCTGCCCCTCTTCGACCTGCTGCAGCACCGCGGCGGCAGTAAAGGTCTTGGTGACACTGCCGACGCGGTGCCGCATGCCGGCGGTGACCGGACGGCCGGTGGCGACGTCGGCGACCCCCGCGGCGCCGCGCCAGACCTCGTCGCCGTCCCACACCTCGGCGAACAGGCCGGGCACTCCGGCGTGGTGGACGTTTTCGAGGGCGGAATCCAGTGAGTTCTGCAAGACGTGATCCTTTCAACCCCATGTGTCCTCATTATGCACGCAGTGCGTGCAACAGCAAGTGCATAAGCTATGCTGGCGCAGGACGAGAGGAACGGGATGGCAGGCCGACGGCGCTGGACGACCGAAGAAATCCTGGACACGGCGGCGGAACTGCTGCGCACGAGCGACGCCGAGTCGTTCAGCGTGCGCAAGCTCGCCGCGGCACTGGGGACCGATTCCTCGAGCCTCTACCGGCACTTCCGCACCAAGACCGAGCTGCTGCGGGCGGTCGCCGACCGGACCCTCGCGGACGCCATGGACGGTTACCGGCCCGAGGGCGACTGGCAGGAGCGGCTGATGGCCACCGCGTTGCGCTTGCGCGCGGCTTTCGGCAGGCAGCCCCAGATCGCGGCGATCTGGGGGCGTTACGCGTCAGGCGGCACCGGATCCCGGCTCGTCATGGAAGAGGTGCTGCAGGCCCTGCGCTCGTCGGGCCTGCCCGACGAGCGGATCCCGGGGATCTACCACCGGCTCGCGATCCTGATCTCCGCGTTGATCGCCGCCGAAGCCGGGATCAGCACGGTCACTCCCGAGGAGCACGAACAGAGCATGGAGCTGTTCCGGGTGGCAGTCCTGGGCGCCGACCCTGAACGCTTCCCCGCGCTGGCCCACTTCGCCCGCGACGTCCGGCCGCTCGGGGTGGACCGCCAAGGCGCGTTCGTGGAACTCTTCGCCGCCCAGCTGACCCGGATCGAGGCCGAGATTCCCTGACAACAGTCCCGTGGCTCGGCAGACTGGGGGCCATGCGGATCATGCATCAGGTCGTCACCTTCGACGCCGCCGATCTCGCGGCCGAGAGCCGGTTCTGGGCGGGCGTGCTCGGCGGAGAGGTCGACGAGGACGGCGACTGGCACATGGTCATGGTGGACGGCGCGCCGCGGATCGGCGTCCAGCTCGCCCCGGACCACGTGCCGCCGGAGTGGCCGGACGGTCCGACGAAGCAGCAGATCCACCTCGACCTCTGGGTCGAGGACTTCGCCGAAGCGCACGAGCACGTCACGGCGCTCGGCGCGAAGGTGCTGAAGCCGGTGGAACCAGGGGGCGACTTCCAGGTCTACGCGGACCCGGCCGGGCACCCGTTCTGCCTGTGCTGGCTGGTTCCCCGGCAGCCGGGAACTCAGCCCGACTGAGCCGCCAGGCGCTCTTCGCGGTCCGCCGTCGCCAGGGCGTCCAGGACGCCGTCCAGGTCGCCGTCGAGGACCTGGTCCAGGTTGTACGCCTTGTAGTTCACCCGGTGGTCCGAGATGCGGTTCTCCGGGAAGTTGTACGTGCGCACCCGCTCCGAGCGGTCGACCGTGCGGACCTGCGAACGGCGGGCGTCGGACGCCTTGGCCGCCGCCTCCTCCTCCGCGATCGCCTGCAGCCGCGCCTGCAGCACCTGCAGGGCGCGCGCGCGGTTCTGGATCTGCGACTTCTCGTTCTGGCAGGACACCACGATGCCGGTCGGCAGGTGCGTGATCCGGACCGCCGAGTCGGTCGTGTTCACGCTCTGGCCGCCCGGGCCCGACGAGCGGAAGACGTCGATGCGCAGGTCGTTCGGGTCGATTTCGACCTCGACCTCCTCCGGCTCCGGGTAGATGAGCACGCCGGACGCGGACGTGTGGATGCGGCCCTGCGACTCGGTCGCCGGCACGCGCTGGACGCGGTGCACGCCGCCCTCGAACTTCAGGCGCGACCACACGCCGTCGACGTCGGCCGTCTTGCTCTTGATCGAGAGCGTGACGTCCTTGAAGCCGCCCAGGTCGGAGTCCACCGAGTCGAGGACCTCGGCCTTCCAGCCGTGACGCTCGGCGTAGCGCAGGTACATGCGCAGCAGGTCGCCGGCGAACAGGGCCGACTCCTCGCCGCCCTCGCCGGACTTGATCTCCATCACGACGTCGGAGCCGTCGTACGGGTCACGCGGCAGCAGCAGCTCGGTGAGCTTCGACTCCAGCTCGGGGATCTTCGCGGACAGCTCCTCCGCCTCCGCCGCGAACTCCGCGTCCTCCGAGGCCATCTCCCGCGCGGCCGCGAGGTCGTCCCGGGCCGTGTCGAGCTCCTGGACCGCGCGGACGACCGGCGTCAGCTCGGCGTAGCGGCGGCCGAGCTTGCGGGCGCGCCCCTGGTCGGCGTGCACCGCCGGATCCGCCAGCTGCTGCTCCAGCTCCGCGTGCTCGGCGAGCAGCCCCTTGAGCGAGCTCGAATCCACCTCTGCCACCTCTCAGCCCGGAAAACCAAAGACAAAAAACGACGCCCACCCGCGCAGGCGAGTGGGCGTCGTCGGAAAAGCTACTTGGCGTCGGCCTTCTTCTGGCGCTTGCCGTAGCGAGCCTCGAAGCGCGCGACCCGGCCACCGGTGTCCATGATCTTCTGCTTGCCCGTGTAGAACGGGTGGCAGTTCGAGCAGATCTCGACGTGGATGTTGCCGCTGGTCTTGGTGCTGCGCGTGGTGAAGCTGTTGCCGCAGTCGCAGTTCACGTTCGTGACCACGTACTCGGGGTGAATACCGCTCTTCATGGTGTCCTCTCTCGTTGGCTCCGGGTCCCCAGTCGTTCCCACGGGGTGAACCGGCGCCGGACTTCAGCGGGTAATTCTGCCAGACGGGCAGACGCTCACTGGAACGCACCCCGCTGACCAGGTATTCCCGACGCCGTGAAGGCCTCCTTCCCGGCCATAAGAGCCGGTAAGGAGGCCTTCACGGACCTTGCCGAGGTGACGCTCAGTCGTCTTCGCCGCCGCCGAGGGCGGTCTTCGAGACCTGCATGAGGAACTCGACGTTGGTCTTGGTCTTGCGCAGCCGCGAGATCAGCAGGTCGATGGCCTGCTGCGAGTCGAGCGCGTGCAGCACCCGGCTCAGCTTCACGGTGACCGCGAGCTCGTCCGGCGAGAGCAGCAGCTCGTCCTTGCGGGTACCGGACGGGTTGACGTCGACCGCCGGGAACACGCGGCGCTCGGCGATCTTCCGGTCCAGCTTGAGCTCGGCGTTACCGGTGCCCTTGAACTCCTCGAAGATGACCGTGTCCATCGTCGAGCCGGTCTCGACCATCGCCGTGGCGAAGATGGTCAGCGAGCCGCCGTTCTCGATGTTGCGGGCCGCACCCAGGAAGCGCTTCGGCGGGTACAGCGCCGTGGAGTCGACACCACCGGACAGGATCCGGCCGGACGCCGGGGCCGCCAGGTTGTAGGCGCGGCCGAGGCGGGTGATCGAGTCGAGCAGCACGACGACGTCGTGGCCCATCTCGACCAGGCGCTTGGCCCGCTCGATCGACAGCTCCGCAACCGAGGTGTGGTCGGACGGCGGCCGGTCGAAGGTCGAGGCGATGACCTCGCCCTTCACCGAGCGCTGCATGTCGGTGACCTCTTCCGGACGCTCGTCGACCAGGACGACCATCAGGTGGCACTCGGGGTTGTTCGTGGAGATCGCGTTCGCGATGTCCTGCATGATCGTGGTCTTACCGGCCTTCGGCGGCGACACGATCAGGGCGCGCTGCCCCTTGCCGACCGGCATGATCAGGTCGATCACGCGGGTGGTGAGCTTGTGCGACTCGGTCTCGAGGCGCAGGCGCTCGTTCGGGTACAGCGGGGTCAGCTTGGTGAAGTCGGGACGCCGCTTGGCCTCGTCCGGCTCCAGGCCGTTGATCGAGTCGACGCGCACCAGCGGGTTGAACTTCTGCCGCTGCTGCTCGCCGTCGCGCGGCTGGCGCACGACACCGGTGATGGCGTCACCGCGGCGCAGGCCGTACTTGCGGACCAGCGACAGCGAGACGTAGACGTCGTTCGGGCCGGCGAGGTAGCCGGAGGTGCGGACGAACGCGTAGTTGTCCAGCACGTCCAGGATGCCCGCGACGGGCAGCAGGACGTCGTCCTCGCGGATCTCGGTGTCCGGCGAACCGCCTTCGCCCCGGCCGCCACCGCTGCCCCGGCGACGGCGGTCGCGGAAGCGACGGCCGCGACGGCCGCCTTCCTCGTCGTCGTCCTGCTGCTGGGCCCGGTTGTCGCGGTTGTTCTCCTGACCGCCGCCGCGGTTGCCGCCGTCCTGCTGGTTGTTGCGCTGACGGTTGCCGTCCTGGCGGTTGTCACCCCGGTTGTCGCCGCGGTTGCCACCGCCCTGGCGCTGCTGGTCGCGGTTGCGGTCGCCGCCCTGCTGGCGGTCACCCTGCTGACGCTCGCCCTGCTGGCGGTCGCCCTGGCCCTGCTGGCCGTCGGGGGCCCCGGCGGCGCGGTTGGAGCCGCGGCGACGCCGGCTGCGGCCGCCCTCCTCGGGCTGGCCGTCCTGGCCCTGCTGGCCGTCCTGCTTGTCCTGCTGCGGGCGCTCGGCCTGCGGCCGGTCGTCCGACGGCGCGGAGGCGGGCGCCTCGGCCTTGGGCTCCGGCTTGGTCTCGACCGCGGCGGCGGGCGCCTCGGCCTTCGGCTCGGCCTTGGGGGCCTTCGGCGGCTCGCCGACACCCTCCAGCGGCAGCGTCTCGGCCGCCGCACGCGGCTTGCGCGACTTGCCCTGGCGCTCGCGGATCGCGGCGATCAGGTCGCCCTTGCGCATGCCCGTCGTCTCGCCGACGCCGAGCTCCCCAGCCAGCGAACGCAGTTCGGCGACGGTCTTACCGGTCAGCCCGCCGACCGTCCGCTTGGGAGCGGGGGCGGTGCCGTTCGTCTCGGCCGTGCCGCTCACGTCGCTCAAAAGATCGGTGTTGCTCACACATGTCCTTCCTGACCGATCCACGCCTCCAGGTGGATCAGCGGACTGCCGCTCGCTTCTGATCGCGAACCGGCGTAGTTGCCCCCCGATACGCGAGATGAGCTCTTCGGCCGTGCGGAACACAGCTGGAGCGCCTCCACCACAGGGGTTTGCGTCCTCCAAACGGAGGACACGGAATTCGGCACCGCCGAAACCGGAAACCCGCCCAAGTCGTTCCGCGTTACCCCGCTTGCCAGGCGGTGCGGATTCGGCGGATCGACGACGGATGCGGATCCGGGGATTCCCCGGGACCGGCATCGGGTGCGGAAACGCACGGTGATCGAACGCCCCCGAGGGTAGACCGCGGCGGTGCCGGGTGCAACAACCACCCCCCGCGTGGCGGCGTCGGCGTCGGCCACGTGACCGAGCCTTTACTGAGCCGCAACCTGCACACCCGTGAGATCCACGGGCAGCTCGAAGACGTCGAATCCCTCAACGCCGACCTCGGCCGGAAGTATTCCCGCGGTGGTCAGCGCCAGCACCGTCGGACCCGCACCGGAGATGGCGGCGGCCACGCCCTGTGCACGGAGCGTGGCGACGAGTGCCGTACTCGCCGGGTACGCGGGCGCGCGGTAGTGCTGGTGCAGCCGGTCTTCGGTGGCAGCGAGCAGAAGGTCCGGCTTCGCCGTCAGGGCGTGCAGGGCGAGCGCGGCGCGGCCGGCGTTGTGCGCGGCGTCGGCGTGCGGCACGGTCGGCGGCAGCAGGCCGCGCGTGGTCGCGGTGGCCGAACGCACCGACGGCACGGCGACGACCGGCCGGATCGACGCGTGCGGCGCGAACCGCTCGGCGTGGAACCGCCCGCCGTCGCTCCAGGCCAGGACCAGCCCGCCGAGCAGGCTCGCGGCGGCGTTGTCGGCGTGGCCTTCGAAGCCCGCGGCCAGCTGCAACGCGCCGGGCTCGTCGATCTCGCGGCCGGCCAGGGCGTACCCGGCGGCGACCCCGGAGACGACGGCGGCCGCGGACGAGCCGAGCCCGCGCGCGTGCGGGATCGCGTTGAAACAGCGCAGGTGCAGGCCCGGCGGTTCGACGCCGAGGTGCGCGCAGGTCTTGCGGATCGCCCGCACGACCAGGTGGGTTTCGTCGGTCGGGACGTCGGCGACGCCACCGGCGCCGGCGTCGATCACCTCGACCTTGAGCCCGGCGTCGGTGACCTGCACCTCGACGACGTCGTACAGGCCCAGCGCCATGCCGAAGGCGTCGAAACCCGGCCCGAGGTTCGCCGCGGATGCCGGGACGGTGATCTTGAATCCGATGCTCACCGCAGGTCCAGGGCGGCGGCGACGGCCGAGGGGTCGACGGCGAGGGGTTCGACCTCGACGTTGCCCGCCAAGGCCGTCTGCGGGTCCTTGAGGCCGTGTCCGGTGACCGTGCAGACGACCCGCGAACCGCGCGGGAGCCTGCCGTCGGCGGCCGTCGCGAGCAGGCCCGCGACGCTGGTGGCGGACGCCGGCTCGACGAACACGCCTTCGCGCGAAGCCAGCAACCGGTACGCCTCGAGGATCTTCTCGTCCGTGACGGCGTCGAAGAGCCCGCCGGACTCGTCCTTCGCCGCCACCGCGGACGTCCAGGACGCCGGGCTGCCGATCCGGATCGCCGTGGCGATCGTGTCGGGGTCGCGCACCGGCTCGCCCAGCACCAGCGGCGCCGCACCGGCCGCCTGGAAGCCGAACATCCGCGGCGTGTTCTTCACCACACCGTCGGCCGCGTACTCGGAATAGCCCGCCCAGTAGGCGGTGATGTTGCCGGCATTGCCGACCGGCAGGCAGTGGATGTCCGGCGCCGTGCCGAGCACGTCGCAGATCTCGAAGGCCGCGGTCTTCTGGCCGGCGATGCGCACCGGGTTCACCGAGTTGACCAGGGTGACCGGGTAGTCGTTCGCGGTCTTGCGGGCCAGCTCGAGGCAGTCGTCGAAGTTGCCGTCGACCTGCAGGATCCGCGCGCCGTGCAACACGGCCTGGGCGAGCTTGCCCATCGCGATCTTGCCCTGCGGCACCAGCACGGCGCAGGTGAGCCCGGCACGGGCGGCGTAGGCGGCGGCCGAGGCGGACGTGTTGCCGGTCGACGCGCAGATGACCGCCTTGAGGCCGCTGGCGAGCGCGTGCGTGATGGCCACGGTCATCCCGCGGTCCTTGAAGGAGCCGGTCGGGTTGGCGCCCTCGACCTTGAGGTACACCTCGCAGCCGGTCAGCTCGGACAGGTGGTGGGCGGGCAGCAGCGGCGTGTTGCCCTCCCCGAGCGTGACGACCCGCGCCCCGTCCGGGACCGGGACGCGGTCCCGGTACGCCTCGATGAGCCCGGGCCAGGGGTGCCTGATCACTGGTCTTCGCCTTCCACCCGCATCACGCTGACAACTTCGTGCACGACGTCGAGCCGCGCGATCTGGTCCACAGTGGACTGCAGAGCGGCGTCGGGTGCTTGGTGCGTCACCACGACGAGGCTCGCGCGGTCGCCGACGTCGCTCTGCCGGACCGCCGCGATGCTGACGCCGTGGTCGGCGAACGCCTGCGCCACCTGGGCCAGCACACCCGCGCGGTCGGCGACGGAAAGGCTTACGTGGTACCGGGTCGGCGTCTGCCCCATCGGCCGCACGGGCAGGCCCGCGTGCGCGGATTCGCGCGGGCCGCGGCCACCGGCGACCCGGTTGCGGGCCACCGCGACGAGGTCGCCGAGCACCGCGCTCGCGGTCGGCGCGCCGCCCGCGCCCTGGCCGTAGAACATCAGCTCGCCGGCCGCGTCGGCCTCGACGTAGACGGCGTTGAACGCGCCGCCGACACCCGCCAGCTGGTGGCTGCGCGGGATCATCACCGGGTGCACGCGGGCGGACACCGACTCGACGCCGTCGTCGTCGGTGACCCGCTCGCAGATCGCCAGCAGCTTCACCGTGCGGCCGAGCATCCGGGCCGCGGCGAGGTCGGCGGCGGTGACGTCGGCGATGCCTTCGCGGTGCACGTCCGACGCCGTCACCCGGGTGTGGAAGGCGAGCGAGGCGAGGATCGCGGCCTTCGACGCGGCGTCGTAGCCGTCGACGTCGGCGGTCGGGTCGGCCTCGGCGTACCCGAGCCGGCTGGCCTCGTCGAGCGTCTCGGCGTAGCCGGCGCCGCTGGAGTCCATCGCCGACAGGATGTAGTTGGTGGTGCCGTTGACGATGCCCATCACGCGGGTGATGCGGTCGCCGGCGAGGGATTCCCGCAGCGGGCGCAGCAGCGGGATGGCCCCGGCCACCGCGGCCTCGAAGTACAGGTCGGCGCCCGCGGCGTCGGCCGCCTCGAACAGGTCCGCGGAGTGCTCGGCCAGCAGCGCCTTGTTCGCCGTGACGACGGACTTCCCGGCCTTCAGCGCGGCGAGCAGCCAGCCGCGCACCGGCTCGATGCCGCCGACCAGCTCGACGACGACGTCGACGTCGTCGCTGGTCACGAGCTTCTCGGCGTCGGCGGTCAGCAGCTCCGGCGGCAGCTCGGGGTGCTTGTCCGGGCGGCGCACCGCGATGCCGGCCAGCTCGACCGGCGCGCCCGCCCGCGCGGCCAGCTCGTCGGCCTGCTCGGTGAGCAGCCGGGCGACCTCGCCGCCGACGGTCCCGCAGCCGAGCAGGGCGACCCTGATGGCACCTTCCTGTGGGGCAGCCACTGTGTTCAGACCTCCAGGCGCAGCATGTCGTCGGTCGTCTCCCGCCGCAGCAGCAGCCGCGAGCTGCCGTTGCGCACGGCGACCACGGCCGGGCGGGGCATCCGGTTGTACGTGCTCGCCATCGAATAGCAGTACGCGCCGGTCGCCGCGACCGCCAGCAGGTCGCCGGGAGCCAGCGTGTCCGGCAGCCAGCAGTCTCGTACGACGATGTCGCCGGACTCACAGTGTTTTCCCACGACCCGGGACAGTACGGCCTGCACCGGCTGTTCGTTGTCGCCCGCGGAGCGGGAAACCACCCGGACGTCGTAGACCGCGTCGTAGAGCGCGGTGCGGATGTTGTCGCTCATGCCGCCGTCGACGCTGACGTACCGCCGCGCCGACTCGTCGCCGAGCGAGACGTCCTTGATGGTGCCGACCTCGTACAGCGTGATCGTGCCGGGACCGGCGATCGCGCGGCCCGGCTCGCCGGCGATCCGCGGCACCGGCAGGCCCGCGTACGCGCACTCCTTGCGGACGATCTCGCGGATCTGCGTGATCATCTGCGCCGGCGGCGGCGGGTTGTCCTTCTCGGTGTAGGCGATGCCGAAGCCACCGCCGAGGTCGACCAGGCTCAGCTGGTCGAGCAGCTCCGGGCCGTGCTCCTTGGCCAGGTCGGCGAGCAGCCCGACGACGCGGCGGGCGGCGACCTCGAAGCCGTCGGCGTCGAAGATCTGCGAACCGATGTGGCTGTGCAGGCCGACCAGCTTGAGTGAACGGGCGTTGAGCACCCGGCGCACGGCCTCGGCGGCGTCGCCGGAAGCCAGCGAGAACCCGAACTTCTGGTCCTCGTGCGCGGTCGCGATGAACTCGTGGGTGTGCGCCTCGACGCCGACGGTCACCCGGATCAGCACCGGCTGCACGACGTCGTGGCGCGCGGCGATGTCGGCCAGGCGCGCGATCTCGAAGTAGGAGTCGAGCACCACCGTGCCGACGCCGGCGACGACCGCGGCTTCGAGCTCGGCGGGCGACTTGTTGTTGCCGTGGAAGGTGATCCGCTCGGCCGGGAAGTTCGCGCGCTGCGCCACGGCCAGCTCGCCGCCGCTGCAGACGTCCAGGCTCAGCCCCTGCTCGGCCACCCAGCGGGCGACCTCGATGGAGAGGAACGCCTTGGACGCGTAGTGCACGAGCGACGGGTCGTCGAACGCTTCGGCGTAGTCCGCGCACCGCGACTTGAAGTCGGCTTCGTCGACCACGAACAGCGGCGTGCCGTGCTTTTCGGCCAGCTCCCGGACGTCGACCCCGGCGATCCGGACGACACCGTCGCCGCCGCGGAAGGTGTTGCGCGGCCACACTTTCGCGGGCAGCTTGTCGAGCTCCTCCACCCCGGACGGCTGGAGCCCGGAGGTGTCGGCGTGGGGGTAGACGTCGGCGTGCCGTGGGCCCGCGGGGTGCGCCATTTCTCTTACATCCGTTCCGGAGCGGTGACACCGAGGAGCGCGAGGCCGTTCGCCAGCACCTGGCGAGCCGCCCCGTACAGCGCGAGCCGCGCATACGTCAGCGGCGTCGCCTCTTCGTCGCCCTGCGGCAGCACGCGGCTGGAGTTGTAGGACTTGTGGAAGGCGCCCGCGAGTTCTTCGAGGTAACGCGCGATCCGGTGCGGCTCCCGCATTTCGGCGGCGCGGCGCACGGTTTCCGGGAACTCGCCGATGGTGCGGATCAGGTCGCCCTCGGCGGTCAGGGTCAGGAGTCCGTAGTCGACGTCCGAAGTGGATTTGAGCCCGAGGTCGCCCGCGGCGCGCTCGATCGAGCGGATCCGGGAGTGGGCGTACTGGACGTAGTAGACCGGGTTGTCGTTGGAGTGCTTGCGCAGCAGGTCCAGGTCGACGTCCAAAGTGGAGTCGACGGAGTAGCGGATCAGCTCGTAGCGGGCCGGGTCGACACCGACGGCCTCGACGAGGTCCTCCATCGTGATCACGGTCCCGGCGCGCTTGGACATCCGCACCGGCTTGCCGTCGCTGACCAGGTTGACCATCTGGCCGATCAGCACCTCGACCGTCGCCGGGTCGTCGCCGAACGCGGCGGCCGCGGCCTTCAGGCGCGCGATGTAGCCGTGGTGGTCCGCGCCGAGCATGTAGATGCACAGGTCGAAGCCGCGGTTGCGCTTGTCCTTGAAGTAGGCCAGGTCACCGGCGATGTAGGCCGGGTTGCCGTCCTGCTTGATGACGACGCGGTCCTTGTCGTCGCCGTACTCCGACGACTTCAGCCACCAGGCGCCTTCGTCGAAGTAGAGGTTCCCGGAGTCCTTCAGCTGCTGGACCGCGGCGTCGACGGCACCGGACTTGTGCAGCGAGTCCTCGTGGAAGTAGACGTCGAAGTCGGTGCCGAACTCGTGCAGGCTCGACTTGATCTCGCCGAACATCAGCTCGATGCCGATCCGGCGGAACGTCTCGTGCCGCTCGGCCTCGGGCAGCGACAGCGCGCTCGGCTCGGCCTTGATGACTTCGGCGGCGATGTCGTTGATGTAGCCGCCCGCGTAGCCGTCCTCCGGCGCGGGCTCGCCCTTCGCGGCGGCGATCAGCGACCGGACGAACCGGTCGATCTGGGCGCCGGCGTCGTTGAAGTAGTACTCGCGGGTGACGTCGGCGCCCTGCGCGGCCAGCACCCGGCCCAGCGCGTCGCCGACCGCGGCCCAGCGGGTGCCGCCGAGGTGGATCGGGCCGGTCGGGTTCGCCGAGACGAACTCGAGGTTGATCCGCGTGCCGGCCAGCGCGTCGCCGCGGCCGTAGGCGGCGCCGGCGTCGAGCACCTGGCGCACGATGTCGCCCTGCGCGGCCGCGGCGAGCCGGAAGTTGAGGAAGCCGGGGCCGGCGACCTCGGCCGAGGCGACGCCGTCGTCCGCCGAGACCGCCTCGGCCAGCGCTTCGGCAAAGTCGCGGGGCTTGAGGCCGGCCTTCTTGGCCACCTGGAGGGCCAGGTTCGTCGCGTAGTCGCCGTGGTCGGGGTTGCGCGGGCGTTCGATGGTCACCTGCTCCGGCAGCACGGCGTCGTCGATGCCGCGTGCGGCGAGCACCTGCACGGCGGAGCTGCGGACCAGGTCGGCGAGAGCGGCGGGAGTCACTCGCGGAATTCTAGGTGTGCCCAGGTCGGGCGCTCGCATCGGTCTCGAAGACGTCACGACGGGTCGGTGTGTGAGGTGTTAACCGTGATCAGACGGGTGGCCCCTAGACTGGCCGGGGCGGGAATCCGTCCGCAGCCACCAGAGGGAGAACGCGGGAGCCATGGCGAACGGGACAACTCGGAAAAAGGGGTCGGCGGTGAAGGCTGCCCGAGGTTCCGTCGTGACCAAGAAGGGCACGCCCTGGGGCACGATCATCGCCGTCGTCGCCATCGTGGCACTGGCCGCTTCGGTGATCATCTACTACATGGTGCAGTCGGCGCCGAAGCGTGAGCAGGCCGACCGCGAGGCCGCCGCCGCGTCCTTCGCCCCGACCGCGTCGGACCCGGACCCCTCGAAGCGCATCCCCGGCGTCGTGACCGCGACCTACACCGGAAGCGTGCACGTGCTCCCGACCGAGCGGGTGGCGTACGACAAGACCCCGCCGTTCGGCGGCCCGCACGACGGCTACTGGGCGGCGTGCACCGGCATCGTCTACCCGAACGCGGTGCGGACCGAGAACATGGTCCACGCGCTCGAGCACGGCGCGGTCTGGATCGCCTACAACCCGCAGCAGGTGACCGGCGACGCGCTGAACCAGCTCAGCGTCCGCGCGAAGGGCAAGCCGTACACGATGATGTCGCCCTACCCGGGCCTCGACAAGCCGATCTCGCTGCAGTCGTGGGGCCACCAGCTGAAGCTGGACGACGTCAACGACCCGCGGATCGACGAGTTCATCGCGGCCCTGCGGACCAACCCGAACGGCGTCTACCCCGAGGTCGGCGCGTCCTGTGACGCCCTCGGCCCGGGCCAGTTCGACCCGGACAACCCGCCGCCGTTCGACCCGTCGAAGCCCGGCCCCGACGCCAAGCCGATGGACTACAAGGGCAGCGCGGGCGCGCAGCAGGAGCAAGGCGGCATGAACCAGCCTTCGCAAGGCGCGCCTTCCTCGGGTGCCTCCACGCCCCCGGCCACGCCGAGCAAGTGACGTCCGAAGAACAGCCCACCTGGTCGCGCTGGGTCATCATCGGCGGGACGCTGCTGGCGGTCCTGCTGATCGGCGCGACGGCAGGCATGTTCCTCACCCGGGCGATCGACGACGCCCCGGCTGCCACCCCGGCAGCCGGGTCGGTCGAGGTCGGCTTCGCGCAGGACATGTCGACGCACCACCTGCAGGCCGTGACCATGGCCGGCTGGGCCCGTGACCACTCGACGGACCCGGAGGTCCGCCAGCTGGCGTTCGACATCGAGCGCACCCAGCTCGAGCAGGTCGGCCGCATGAAGGGCTGGCTGATGCTGTGGGACAAGCCGGAGCAGCCGATCGGCGCGCCGATGCAGTGGATGACCGAGCCGACGCAGGGCCACGACGGCATGTCGATGCCCCCGTCCTCGCTGAACCCCGCGGGCGGCCCGCTGATGCCCGGCATGGCGACGGACGCGGAGCTGGCCAAGCTGCGCTCACTGTCGGGCAAGCAGCTGGACGTTTATTTCCTCCAGCTGATGCTCCGCCACCACCAGGGCGGGACGGCGATGGCCCAGTACGCGGCGTCGCATTCGAGCCTGCCGGCGTTGAAGGCCCTGGTGAACAGCATGCTCACCTCGCAGGGCGCGGAGATGGACCAGATGAAGCTGATGCTTTCGGCCCGGGGTGCCCAGCCGCTGTCTTGATCACGGCTTCACCGCCCGCCGCTACCAGGACAGCTCTTGGCAGCGGCGGGCGCACTGCGGCGCCTCCACCTGCAGGGTGGCGTGCTCGATCGCGTACCGGGACGACAGCAGGTTCTGCGCTTCCGTCAGCACGTCCGATTGCTTCGCGGGCGGCGCGAGCGTCAGGTGTGCCGAAGCCACCTCCATGCCCGAGGTGAGCGTCCAGATGTGCAGGTCGTGCACGTCCGCCACGCCCGGGAGCGCGGACAGCTCGGCGTTGACCGCCCCGACGTCGACGCCCTGCGGCGCGTGCTGGAAGAGGATGCGCAGCGCGCGCCGGGCCAGCGTCCACGTGCGGGGCAGCACGAACAGCCCGATCGCGACACCGATGATCGGGTCGGCGTAGCGCCAGCCCGTGAGCAGCGTCAGCGCGCCGCTGATCAGCACGCCGACCGAGCCGACCAGGTCGGCCAGCACTTCGAGGTACGCGCCGCGGACGTTGAGGCTTTCCTTCGCGCCCGAGCGCAGCACGGCGAACGAGATGATGTTGGCCACCAGGCCCGCCGCCGCGGCCAGCAGCACCGGCAGGCCGGGCACCGCGGGCGGGTCGCCGATCCGGCCGATGGCCTCGACGAGGACGTACCCCGCGACGCCGAAGAGCAGCACCGCGTTGGCGAGCGCGGCGAGCACCTCCGCGCGGTAGAGCCCGAAGGTGCGGCTGACCGTGGGCCGGCTGCGCCGCGCCAGGACGATGGCGGTCAGGGCCATGCCGACCCCGAGGACGTCGGTGAACATGTGCGCCGCGTCCGAGATCAGGGCCAGCGAGCCGGTCGTGAAGCCGACGACGAACTCGAGCACCATGAAGCCGGCGCCGACGCCGAGGGCGATGGCCAGGCTCCGCACGTACCGGCCCGACGCGCTCGCCGGTTCGATCGCGTGCCCGTGGCCGTGTCCCTGCCCCATTCCGCCTCCGTTCCCGGTTCACCGTCGGGCCCAACATATAGTCGGATGCGCATATATGCAACAGAGGGCACCCTAAGTTCACTCACCCGAAAGCTACCCCGGCGTGCCCGCGCCCACCAATCCACCAGGCGGGGTTTCCCAACGCGCGGACTCGTCACGCTTCGACGTCGACCATCCGTTGCAGCAGGTCACGCAATCGGACACGCTCGGCGGGCTCGAGCGCGGCCAGGGGTTCGGCCGCGAAGCCCAGCGACCGGCGAAAGTTTCGCGCCAGCACGGCGCCCGCCGGCGTGGCCACGATGTTCTTGATCCGCCGGTCGCGCTCGTCCGGACGGCGTTCCACCAGGCCGCGCGCTTCGAGCCGGTCGATGATCCCGGTCACGTTCGAGCGCTCGGACTTCAGCTTCTCGGCGATCCGGTGCATCGGCAGCGGCTCCCCGAGCGCGGCGAGCACCTTGGCCTGCACCGTCGTCAGGCCCTGCGCGGCGGCCGCGGACTCGTACGAGGCGACGAACCGGTCGACGATCCGGGCGAGCAGGGAGACGACGTCGTCGGTGATCGGGTCAGTGCTCATGCGCAGAGTGTATGCCGATAGTTGACTACATGAACCATCCATGTCTATAGTGGTTTTAGTTCACTCCATTAACCATCATCCACCTGAATCACATCGAGGTTTCCGAGATGAGCAACGACCGCGTCGTCCTGATCACCGGCACGTCCACCGGGATCGGCCTCGCCACGGCGGTCCAGGCGGCCCGCGCGGGCTTCCGGACCGTGGCCACGCTGCGCGACCCCGCGCGCGCCGACCGCCTGCGCAAGGCGGCCGCGGACGCCGGCGTCCAGTTGGACGTCCGCCCGCTCGACGTCACCGACGCCACGTCCGTCCGCACGGCGTTCGAAGGCGTCCTGGCCGACTACGGCCGGCTCGACGTCCTGGTCAACAACGCCGGCGCGGGCCACATCGGCACGATCGAGCAGGAGCCGGTCTCCGCGGTCCGCGAGACCATGGAGGTCAACTTCTTCGGCGTCGTCGAGGCGACGAAGGCCGCGCTGCCGGCGTTGCGCGCCAGCGGCGGCCGTGTCATCACGGTGAGCAGTGTCGGCGGCGTGATCGGCCAGCCGTTCAACGAGGCCTACTGCGCGGCGAAGTTCGCCGTCGAAGGCATGATGGAGGCCCTGGCGCCGGTCGCCGCGGCCCAGGGCGTCACGGTCTGCGTCGTCGAGCCGGGCGCGGTCGCGACGGAGTTCGTCAACAACGTCGGCCTCGACGAACGGCTCTTCGCCGAAGCGGGGCCGTACGCCGACACCCTGCGGTCCTACATCGCCAGCGTCACGAAGAACTTCCAAAGCGCCCAGACGGCCGACGAGGTCGCCGCCGTGATCCTGGACGCGATGACGGCGGACGCGCCCGCGTTCCGGATCCAGACGTCGAAGTGGGCCGAGGACTTCGCGGCGATCAAGTTCGCCGACCGCGACGGCTCGGCCGTGCAGCGGATGACCGCCGGCTGGCTCGCCTAGCGCACCAGCCGGAAGAAGCCGCGGATCTGCTCGACGAGCATCTCCGGCTGTTCGAGCGCGGCGAAGTGACCGCCCGCGGGCAGCTCCTCGAACCAGCGCAGATCGGTGTAGCGCTGCTCGGCCTGGCGCCGCGACGGCCGCACGATCTCCTTCGGGAACACCGAAACCCCGGCCGGAACGTCCACTGTGGGCTGAACGCGACCGTTGTTCTCCCAGTACATCCTCGCCGAGGAGGCCGCGGTCGCGGTGAACCAGTAGACGGAGATGTCGTCGAGGATCTTCTGCCGGTCGATGGCGTCCTCCGGATGGCCGTCGTTGTCCGTCCAGGCATGGAACTTTTCGACGATCCACGCGGCCTGGCCGACGGGCGAGTCGGTGAGGCCGTAGCCGAGCGTCTGCGGTCGGGTGCCTTGCTGGCCGGAGTATCCGCTGCCGGTCCGCCGGAACTCCTCCAGGTCGGCCAGTGCCCGCTGCTCCGCCGGCGTCGGATCGTCGACTTCGAGCCGCACGGGCGCGAAGTTGACGTGCACCCCGGCGACCCGCCCGAACGACGCGAGCGCGTTGGTCACGCCGGCGCCCCAGTCGCCGCCCTGGGCGCCGTAGCGGTCGTAGCCGAGCGACGTCATCAGCCGGTCCCACAGCTCGGCGACCCGCGGGATCTTCAGCGCGGGCTTGTCGCTCCACCCGAACCCGGGCAGCGACGGCGCGACGACGTGGAAGGCGTCGGCGGGATCTCCACCGTGCTTTTCGGGCTCGGTGAGCGGCCCGAGGACATCGAGGAACTCCAGCACGGACCCGGGCCAGCCATGGGTGAGGATCAGCGGAAAGGCATCGGCATGCGGCGACCGGACGTGCACGAAGTGCACCCCGACGCCGTCGACATCGGCCCGGAACTGCGGAAAGGCGTTGAGCCGCGCGGCGAAGCCGAAGTCGTACTCCTCACCCCAGTCGCGGCACAGCTCGCGCAGGTAGGCGAGCGGAACCCCCTGAGACCAGTCCCCGACGGTCTCGGCCTCGGGCCACCGCGTCCGCCGCAACCGCTCCCGCAGATCGGCAACGTCGCCCTCATCGAGGACGACCTTGAAGGGCTCGGCCATGTCAGCTCCTTCGGGTGGGGTTCCCACGCTAGCGACGCCCCGCCGAATCGATCAACTTCATAGTCCTGACCAGCGGATACCCTGGTGGAGGAACCTGCCCGCAGCGGCCCCGGAGGATGCGCTAAGCTTTCGGAGTCGCCCAGCGATGGGCCCTCGTAGCTCAGGGGATAGAGCACTGCCCTCCGGAGGCAGGTGTCGCAGGTTCGAATCCTGCCGAGGGCACCCGAGGACGAAAACGGGAGAGATGCCGGGCATCTCTCCCGTTTCTGCGTCTACACCCCTCACAGCCGGCTGGTCGACCCGGCTCCGCCTGCTTCGAGCACCGCGAGGTCGCGCACCGCGTAGCGGTGGTGCTCGGCTTCTTCCTTCAGCACCACCTTGAGACAGCGGCGCACGACGTACTCCTGGTCGGGATAGGGATCCGCCGGCTTGCGAGCGCACACCCGGTCGAGCTCCGCCACGGTGAGCCCGTCGATGACACGCCGCATCGCTGCCATGCGGGCCAGCCGGGGCGCGAGCACCTCGTCGAGCGCCGGGGTGGCTTCGAGGGTGAGGCCGAGTTCCTTCAGCGGCGCTCCTCCGGCCGGCAAGCCCAGCGGGTGATAGGGCGCCTCCTCCTCGAGCACCGCGTTGCCGAGCCACGCGTCGCAGGCGAACAGGAGATGGCGCTGCGTCTCGACGAACGACCACTCGCCGTCGACCCGCTCGTGCAGTTCGGCCTCGGGCCGCGACCTCGCCCGCTCGAGCGTCGCGCCCCACAGGGCCTCGATGGCGTCCCAAGCAGCCCGGTACTCCTCGGGGGTCGCCGCGTCCCGGGCCAGCGCCCGGACGGGATGCCGGCGGTCCAGTTCGGCTTCGACATAAGCGGTCACGTCTACGTCGTTGACGACGAGACGCTCGAAGTCACCCCCGAGATAGACGTCGCTGCCGTAGCAGTCGACGATCTTCAGGCCGTTCACCTCGCAGTCCCGGATCTCCAGACCGGTGAGGTCGCACAGGTGGATACGACCACCTCGGAATCGGTCGCTCTGGGCGTACTCGGAAACCATCGAAGCAGTCTGGCCCACTCGTCACGTCCGCGCCAGGTTCGCAGCGACGCGGACTATCCAAAGTGGAATCTCCGGGGAACGCGGTCGCATCGGGGATAGCGTTACCCCCTACCCGTATGTATCATCCGGTTCCGAGCTGCCTCGACGGTTTCGGTCCGCTAGGCTGCTTAGTAGATCGGCGTGGCCGAGGGAGGCGCGGTGCAAGGTGCTCTCGTGGTGCTCGCCGGTGTCCTCGTGCTCGTCGCGGCGGCCTACGGCGTCGCGAGGCTCGTCCGGCTGGCACCGACGGCCCGGGACGTTCTGCCGTACCTCTCGGGCGGCTCCCCGGCCGAACACGCGGTCTCCCGCTACCACGTCCGGTGGTACACCATCACGATGGTCTTCCTGGCCTTCGACATGGAGATGGTGTTCATGTACCCGTGGACGCTCGTCGTCGCGGAGGTCGGGACGCCGGCCGTGGTCGAGATGTTCGCTTTCCTGGCCGTGCTGTTCGCCGGTGTCTGGTACGCCCGGCGCGAAGGCGTCTTCCGATGGACCTGACGGCCTGGCTGCTCGGCCGGACGCCCGTCCGGCCGCTGATCGCCACCGCGGTCGGCGGGACAGGGGTTCGGCTCGCCGTCGAACGGGAGGCGCGCCGGCGCGGCTGGCGGCCCGCGCTGCACCCCGCGGAGGCGAACCTCCTGGTGGCCGCGGGCCCGGACGACCCGGCGATGGCACCGTTCGCCGACGCGGTGTGGCAGCTGGTTCCGGCGCCTCGCGTGCGCATCAGCCTGACGGATCCCTCGGAGGTCCCGGCCGCGCTGTCCGACGCCGAGCAGCGGCTGCGATCGCCGGCCCACCACGACATGCCCGCGGCGCGCAGCGAGCACGAAAACCACGCGCCGCACCACGAGCACGCCGAAATGGACCATTCCGACCACCACGGCCACGACATGAGCGGCATGGAGATGCCCGGCGGCATTCCGATGGCCGACCGGGCCGAAGACCGCGACGGCCTGAAACTCGACCGCCTGACCGTCCCGCTCGGCCCGGTACTCCCGGCTTGGCCGGCCGGCCTGCTCGTCCGCACCTGGATGCAGGGCGACGTCGTGCAGGAGGCGACCGCCGAAACCGTCCTGACCTCGCGGCCCGGGACGCGCGCGTTCTGGGACAGCGAGGCCCGGCTCTCCGCACGCCGGCTCGACAGCTGCGTGCGGCTGCTGACCGTGGCGGGCTGGGAGCACGCCGCCGTCGTCGCCGCGCGCCTGCGGGACGACCTGCTCTCCGGCCAGGACCCGGGCCCGCGGTTCACGCGCTGGGCGAAGCGGGTCCGCCGCTCACGAGTCCTGCGCTGGTCGCTGACCGGCGTCGGCGCGCAGGCCGGCTCCGGTGACGTGTGGGACCGCCTGATCCGCTGGATCGACGAGGCCGACAACCCGGCCGTCGAGGACCCGGCCGAGATCCTCGACGCCCTGCCGGCGCTGCTGGCCGGAACCGAGCTCACGGCGGCCCGGCTGGTCATCGCCAGTCTCGATCCCGACCTCGAACGCCTGCGGGTGTCCCATGGTTGACGAACTCCCCTGGTGGGGTGGCCTGCTGCTGCCCGTCGTGCTGGCGGTCCTGGCCACGGCGACCGCCTCGTGGGACGCGGTGCTGCGGGACCGGGCCGGCGGCGGTCCCGGGCGAAGGGCGCTGACGCTGCCCCTGCGTCAGGCCGGCGGGCTGCTCGTCCAGCAACGCCGCCGCACGCTCGCGGCCGACGTCCTGCTCGGCCGCGGCGGTGCTCTCGCGCTGCTGCTCGCCGCGGTGCTCGCCTCGCTGGTAACCCCGCTCGGACACCGGGCAGTGGCGGACCTGTCGATCGGGATCGTCTGGTTCAACGCGATGGAGGTCGTCGCCTGGGCCGCCGTCTGGCTGGTCGGCTGGGGCGCCAACTCGGCGTACGGCCTGGTCGGCGGCTACCGGTTCGTCGCGCAGGGCCTGGCCTACGAGCTGCCGCACATGTTCGCGCTCATCACCGCCGCGCTCGGAGCCGGTTCACTGCGGGTCGCCGACGTCGTGGCCGCGCAGGACGGGCTGTGGTTCGTGGTGTGGATGCCCGTCGCGTTCGTCGGCTACCTGCTGTCGGTGCTCGCGATGGCGTTCTGGGGCCCCTTCGGCCACCCGGTCGGCGCCGACGCCGCGGGCGGCGCGGCCGCCGAGCTGTCCGGTGTCGACCGGCTCGTCTTCCAGGGCGCCCGGTGGCTGCTGCTGACCTCGGGAGCGGCGTTCGCGGTGCCGCTGTTCCTCGGCGGCGGGTCCGGGCCGCTGCTGCCCGCGTGGCTGTGGTCGCTGGTGAAGACCCTGGCCGTGCTCGCGGTGCTGGTGTGGGTCAAGCTCCGGATCCCGACCTTGCGGATGGAGCGCTACCAGGAGATCGCCTGGGTGGTCCTCATCCCGCTGACGCTGGTGCAGGCCCTCGTCGTCGCCGTCGTCGTCCTCGTCCGCTGAAGGGAGTCCGTCGCATGTGGACACAAGTCGCGTTCTGGGTGTGCGCGGCCGGAGCGATCGTGACGGGAATCGCGGTGTTCCGGGTGGACTCGATGGCGCGCGCGACCTTCGCGCTGCTGGCGTCGTTCGTCTTCGCCGCGGGCACGGTTCTCCTGCTGAACCTCGCCTACTTGGGCGTGCTCGTGATCCTCATGATGATCATGGAGATGGTCGTCATGGTCGTCTTCATGATCATGTACATGATGAACCCGGCCGGGTTGATGCCGATGACCATGGTGCACAACCAAAAGGGCGCACTGGTCATCGCGGGCGGGGTGTTCGCCGCGCTCGCCGCCGGCATCTTCCTGGTCGACTGGCCGACCTCGGACCGGCCGCGTCCGGCTGATCCGACGCGCGCGTTGGGCGAAGCCCTGATGGGCTCGAAGATGCTGGTCATGATGGTGCTCGGGCTGTGCCTGTTCGCCACGATCGTCGCCACCGTCGTCCTCGCGACCCACCGCGGCCGTTACGACCGCTACGGCGACCGGCTCCGCGAGAAGCGACCCACCGACCCGATCCGGGGAGGGCTGGACCGGTGACCCTGCAGGCGTTTCTCCTCTTGGCCGCGGCGCTGTTCAGCGTCGGGCTCTACGGCGCGCTGTCCCAGCAGTCCATCGTGATGATCATGATGGGGCTGGAGCTGATGGCCAACGCGGTGATCGTCGCCGGTGCCGCGTTCTGGTACTTCGCCTCGCCGACGCGGCCGGACGGCCAGGTGGTCGTGCTGGTCGCGGTGACCCTGATGGCGGTCGACATGGCGATCGGGTTCGCGGTGGTCACGGCGATCTTCCGGCGCCGCGACGTCGACCTGACCGACTCGGCCGCGGACCTCAAGGGCTGAGCCGATGACCCTCTGGCTGCTGATCGCCCTTCCCCTGCTCGCCGGAGCCGGGCTGCTGCTCGCCGGTCGCGCCGCCGACCGCGTCGCGCCCGCGGCCGGCGTCGCGACGGCCGTCGTCACGCTCGTCCTGGCGGTCGCCGCCGCGGTCGCGCGGCCCGGAGTGTCGGCTCCGCTGCTGGCCCGGCTGCGGGCCGGGCTCGCCGTGGACGGGCTGTCCGCGGTCATGGTCGTGACGGTCGCGGTCGTGCTGGTGGCTGTCCTGGTCTTCGCCGCCGGGGAGTTCGGGACCGAGGAGTCGCGGGCCCGCTTCCACGGCCTGATGCTGGTCTTCGCCGGAGCCATGCTGGTCACGGTCACCGCCCGGGACCTCGTGGTGCTGCTGATGGCGTGGGAGGTCATGGGCGCGTGCTCGTACGCGCTGATCGGCTTCTGGTGGCGGGAGGACCACCGCGTCGGCTCGGGCGCGATCGCGTTCCTCACCACGCGCTCCGCCGACCTCGGCCTGTACCTCGCGGCCGGCGCCGCCCTCGCGGGCGGGGTCGCGGGCCTGAGCCTGGCCGGGCTGCCCCAAGCCACCGACGGCTGGCGAGACGCCGTGGCCGCCGGGATCGCGCTGGCCGCCCTGGGGAAGTCCGCGCAGCTGCCGTTCAGCTTCTGGCTCTCCCGCGCGATGGACGGCCCGAGCCCGGTCTCGGCGCTGCTGCACTCGGCGACCATGGTCGCGGCGGGCGCGTACCTGCTGATCCGGGTCGAGCCGCTGCTGGCCGCGACCGGCTGGGCCGCGGACACGGTGGCCTGGGCCGGCGTGCTGACCGCGCTGGTGCTCGGCGCGGCCGCCGTGGTGCAGCGGGACCTCAAGCAGGTGCTGGCCGCGTCGACCTGTTCGCAGATCGGGTTCATGGTGCTCGCCGCCGGCGCCGGCGGTGGCACCGCCGGGACCGGCCAGCTCGTGGCCCACGCGGCGACCAAGAGCCTGCTGTTCCTCGGTGCCGGGGCCTGGCTGGTCGCCCTCGGCACCAAGGACCTCGACCGGCTTCGCGGCGCCGCACGCCGGTATCCGCTGCTCGGCGTGCTGTTCACGATCGGTGCGCTCACCTTGGCCGGAGTGCCGCCGCTCTCGATCTGGGTGACCAAGGACGCCGTGCTCGCCGCGGCGCTGGCCGACTCCCCCGCGCTGTACGTCGCCGGGCTGGCGGCCGCGCTGGTCAGCGGCGCCTACGTCGGCCGGGTGCTGGCGATCCTGTGGCAGCCGGCCGAAGTGGCCGAGCGGCGGCTGAGCCCGCTGCTGCTCGCGCCGTTGCCGGTCCTCGCCGCGGCGGCCGCGTTGCTCGGGATCGGTGGCCTGCCGGGCTTCGCGCGCCGGTTCGCCGGGCTCGTCGGCGCCCCGGAGGTCACGCCCGGGTGGGGCGAGCTGGTCGCGTCGGGTCTGCTCGCGATCGCCGGCGTCGTCGGGGCCGGTCTCTGGATCCGCCGGCGAGCTCTGCCGGAAACGGGGGTCCTCGCCGACTGGCTACGGCTGGAGCGCATCGCCCACCTCGCCGTGGCGACGCCGGCGATGCGGCTCGCACGAGGCCTGGCCCGGTTCGACGACCGGGTCGTGGACGGCGGCGTGCGCGCGGCCGCCGCGACCGGCGCGGCGCTCGGGAAGCTGGCCGACGTCCGCGTGGAGGTGTCGATCGACGCCGTCGTCCGCGGGGTGTCCCGGGGAGCTCGCGCGCTCGGGCGGCTGGCGCCGCGGCCGCAGACCGGGCAGCTGCACCACTACTACGCCCAAGCCGCGGTCGCGCTGGGCGTCCTGGCCGTGTTGTTGATCATCCTGTGAGGAACGTGAGGTAGCGCGTGCTCAGCGTCGTGGTGTTCCTGCCCCTGGTGGCCGCGGTGGTGCCGCTCGCGCTGCCGCGCGCCGGCGCCCGGTTCGTCCGCTGGTGGTGGATCGCCGCCGCCACGGCCGACCTGGCCCTGGTCATCGCCCTCTGGATCGGCTACCCCGGCGGCGACGGCTACGCCTACGAAGTAAACCTGCGCTGGATTCCCAGCATCAGCTCGGGCTACCACCTGGGCGTCGACGGCCTCAGCCTCCCGTTGCTGGCCCTGACGGCCGTGTTGTTCCTCGCCTGCGCGGTCTACTCGCTGCGGCAAGACCACCGCGTCCGGTCCTTCGCCGTGCTGTTCCTCTTCCTCGAGTCCGTCAGCCTCGGGTTGTTCGTCTCGCTCGACCTGATCCTGTTCTTCGTCTTCTTCGACCTGTCCATCGTGGGCATGTACTTCGTGATCGCCGGCTGGGGCCATCGAGACGCCGCCCGCGCCGCGCTGAAGTTCTTCCTCTACACGTTCGTCGGGTCCCTTGCGCTGCTGGTCGGGTTCATCGCGCTGTACGTGACCGCGTCACCGCACACCTTCGACATCGTGGAACTGACCCGTCGGACGCCGTTGGCAGGCGGCGGGTGGGCCGCGGGGCTGGTGCTGCTCGCGCTCGGCGCCGGGTTCGCGATCAAGACCCCGACCGTCCCGTTCCACACCTGGCTGCCGCCCGCGCACACCGAAGCGCCCGCGGCCGGGTCGGCGATCCTGGCCGGCGTCCTGCTGAAGATGGGCACCTACGGTTTCGTGCGGATCGCGATGCCGATCCTGCCGGACGCCTGGCGCCGCTACGCGGTCGTGTTCGTCGTCATCGGCGTCGTGAGTGTCCTTTATGGAGCGTTGGTCGCCCTGGGACAACGGGACTTCAAGCGGATGATCGCCTACACGTCGGTCAACCACATGGGATACATCGTGCTCGCGGTCGGCGCGGCCGGGCTCGTCGCGAATTCGGACGCCGAAGCGCGCCGGCTCGCCGTCACCGGCGCGGTCACCCAGATGGTCAGCCACGGCCTCATCACCGGCGCGCTGTTCCTCCTCGCGGGGGTGCTGTACGAGCGCGGCGGCACCTACGACATGGACCGCTACGGCGGCCTGGCCGCGAGCGCGCCCCGGTTCGCCGGGCTGACGGCCGCGGCGGCGTTCGCCTCGCTCGGGCTGCCCGGGTTCTCCGGATTCATCGCGGAGTTCCAGATCTTCACCGGCTCGCTCGGCTCGGCGCCGGTGGCGACGGTCCTCGCCTTCCTCGGCATCCTGGTGACGGCCGCGCTGTTCCTCCGCGCGTTCCAGAAGGTGTTTCTCGGCCAGGCGGACACGACGGCGGCCGACCTCACCGTCACCGAAAGCGCCTCGATCGCGCCGCTGCTGGTGCTCGCCGTCGTCGTCGGCGTCTTCCCGCGGTTCCTGCTCGACCTGATCGAACCCGCATCGCGGTCGGTCCTGCACCTCCTGGCCCGGTGACCGCGCCGTGGAGATGATGAACGAGGACCCCCTCGCGCTGCTGCCCGAGATCATCCTCGCCGTGGCCGCGGTCGCCGGACTGCTGCTCGGGTCGTACCTGCCCCGGCAGCGGCAGTGGCCGGTCCGGCTGCTCACCGCCCTCGCCTGCGCGGCCGCCCTGGTCGCCACCGTGGCGGTGTGGAACGACCCGGCCCGCACGGTGTTCGGGGACAGCTACGCCATCGACGTCGCCACCGATGCCGGGCGCGTCATCGTCCTGGTCGCCGTCCTGCTCACGCTCGGGGTGAGCGCCGGGGAGTTCCGATCGTCGCCGCGCGAGAGCGAGCTGTACGTCCTGGTGCTGCTCGCCGCGCTGGGCACGATCGTGCTCACCGGCGCGAACGACCTGCTCCTGCTCGTGGCCGCGTACCTGCTGGCCAGCATCCCGCTGTACGCGATCGCCGGGTTCGCCAAGGACGACCTCGGCACCGAAGGCGCGCTGAAGTTCTACCTCCTCGGCGCGCTGCTCGGGATCACGATGCTGGCCGGGGCCACCGTCCTCTTCGGCGTCGGCGGCGCGACGACCTACACCGACCTGCAGAAGTCGCTCGGCGCCGCGCCCGCCGCCGCGGTCGCGGCCGGGTTCGTCGGGGTGCTGGCCGGGCTGCTGTTCAAGATGGGCGCCGTCCCGGCGCACTTCTGGATCCCGGACGTCACCGAAGGCACCCGGCCGCCCGCCGCGGCGTTTCTCACGACCGTCCCGAAGGTCGGTGGCGTCGTCGCCGCGTACCGGCTGGCGGCGACCGCGATGTCCGGCTCGGCCGTCGACTGGCCACTGCTGGTGGCCCTGATCGCCGCGGTGACCATGACGCTGGGCAACCTGGCCGCGTTCTTCCAGCGCGACGTGCGCCGGCTGCTCGGCTACTCGACAATCAGCCAGGTCGGCTACCTGCTGATGGCCGTCGTCGTGGCCGGCCGCAGCCCACTGGCCCTCCCGAGCACGCTGCTCTACCTCGCGGCCTACGCCGTGACGAACCTCGGCGCCTTCGCGGTGGTCTGCGCCCTCCCGCGGCGGAAGCTGATCGACGAGTACCGCGGGCTGCTGCGCCAACGCCCTTGGCTGGCCGTGAGCCTGGCGGTGTGCCTGCTCGGGCTCGTCGGGACCCCGCCGACCGCCGTCTTCGCCGGGAAGCTGACCGTCTTCACCGCGGCACTCGACGGCGGGTACGGCTGGCTCGTCGTCGTGGCCGCCGTCAACACCGTCGCCAGCCTCTTCTACTACCTCCGCTGGATCGCCCCGGCCGTGCGCTCCGCCGCAGTACCGGAAACCGCCGAAGTCGACGGCTGGGCCGCCACGACCGCGTATGCGGCCGCGGTGGGATCACTCGCTTCGGGGCCGTTGTCGGGCCTCCTCCTCGCCGCGTTCCGGGTGAACTGAGGGCGATGTACTATCGAATTTAGTAGATCCGGTCGCCCGAGCAGAGGACCCCATGACGCCTGCCGAACGCCCAGCCACCCCGGACCGTTTGCTGAACCGGCGCGGCTTTCTCGCACTCGGCGCCGGCGCAACGGCCGCCCTCGGGCTCGCGGCATGCTCGTCCGGCACCGCACCGGCGTCACCGACCAAGGTCGGCCCGACGTCACCGCTGGTCGCTCGGGCCGAAGCCGCGCGGCGGCCGGCTGACGCCGTCGTCCGCCCGGTTGACCTGACCGCTCAGGTCGGCGATCTGGACCTCGGCGGCGTTCAGGTGAAGACGTGGAGCTTCGGCCGGCTCCCCGGCCAGGAGATCCGGCTCAAGCGCGGCGAAGTGCTCCGGGCCAAGCTGAACAACCGGCTGCCCCAGCCGACGACGATCCACTGGCACGGCTTGGCGCTGCGCAACGACATGGACGGCGTACCCGGCCTCACCCAGCCCGCGGTCGCCGCGGGCAGCGACTTCACCTACGAGTTCGCGGTCCCCGAAGCGGGCACCTTCTGGTTCCACCCGCACGTCGGCGTGCAGCTCGACCGCGGCCTCTACGCCCCGCTCATCGTGGAGGACCCGGCCGAGGGCGGCGACTACGACACCGAGCTGGTGATCGTCTTCGACGACTGGCTCGACGGCACCGGCACCGATCCCGACGCCGTGCTGGCCAACCTCAAGCAGAACGGCATGACCATGGGTGGCATGCCGGACATGCCCGGCATGGGGCACCTGGGCGGGATGCCGAGGTCCGACCTCCTCGGCGGCGACGCCGGCGACGTCACCTACCCGCATTTCCTCGCCAACGGCCGGACCGCCGCCGCACCGACGTCGTTCGCGGCCAAGCCGGGCCAACGCATCCGGCTGCGCCTGATCAACGCGGGCGCCGACACCGCGTTCCGGGTCGGCGTGCCCGGCGTCCCGTTGCGGGTCACCCACACGGACGGTTTTCCCGCCATGGCATCCGGCGAGGCCGAGGCGGTGCTGCTCGGCATGGGCGAGCGGATCGACGCCGTGTTCACCGTGCCGGCCACCGGCGTCCCGGTCGTCGCCCTCGCGGAGGGCAAGAGCGGATACGCGCAGGTTCTCGTGCACGCCGGGAACAGCCGGGCGGGCACGGCGAACGAAAGCGCCGCCGAGCTGCTGAAGAAGGCGAAGGTGCAGACCGTCGATGACTTCTCGGCGGCACCGCAGGTGAACCTGAAGAACCGCGCACCCGACGTCACGCACGACCTGAAACTGGCCGGCCCGGGCGCGAAGTACGACTGGACCATCAACGGAAAGCCGTACGATCCCGCGGACGGCCTTCCGGTCCGGCAGGGACAGCGGGTCCGGCTGCGATTCGTGAACGACTCCGACATGTACCACCCGATGCACCTGCACGGCCACACGTTCCAGGTGCGCGGCCGGAACGGGCCCGGCCCGCGGAAGGACACGGTGCTCGTCCTCCCGCGCCGGACGGTCGAAGTGGACTTCGACGCCGGCAATCCGGGGCAGTGGCTGACGCACTGCCACAACGCCTACCACGGGGAGTCGACCATGATGACCGTGGTGTCCTATGTGGAATGAAAGCCGGCCTGGCACGTTCTACTACTCTACTAAGTAGCTCAGTTTTGAAGCCGGAACGATGAACCGGCTCACCGTGGCGCCCGTGTAGGAGACGAGTCCCGGGAACGGCCCGGGGTCGTCGTTCGGAGATGCCATGCCGGCGGGCGCGCTCAGCGGGACACAGCGGCTGTTCCTGCTGTTCGCGCTCGCCTTCGGCGTCATCCTCATGCACCACGTCAACGCGCCCGGCGCGATGGCCGGCACGGCGGAAACCGTCGTCGAACACGCGGAAGCGGTGCCGGCCGCCCCGACCCAGGATTCCGAGCCCGCCTCGCCGCACCATGCCTGCCCGCCGTGCGGCGCCCATGTGATGACGCACGTGTGCCTGGCGGTATTGGACGGGATGCCGCCGATCCTGCTCGTGCTGTTCGCACTTGCCGGGTTCGCCGGGCTCGGCGCGACGACGGCAGCGGGCTCCCGCGGCGCCCCACGGCCCAGCCGGCCGCCCGACCTGCACGGGCGAGCAGCCCTCACCTCCCTCTGCGTGTTGCGGGTGTGATCGAACGGGTTCTCCGCGAGACCTCGTTCGACTCCCTTGAACCAGCAGAGAAGGAACCGACGTGCGCAAGACTCCGATCATCAGTGCCATCACCCTGGCCTCGGCCCTGCTCCTCGGCGCCTGCGGCGCCGAATCCGGCAGCACCGCCATGCCCGGGATGCAGTCCTCCGCGGCGGCCGCGGGTGCCGGCCGGGAGGCCGGGCACAACCCCGACGACGTCACGTTCGTCCAGCAGATGATCCCGCACCACACCGACGCGGTGAACATGGCGAAACTGGTGCCGAGCCGCAGCAAGAACCCCCAGGTGATCGATCTGGCGAGCCGGATCGAGAAGGGTCAGGACCCCGAGATCCAGCAGATGCAGGGCTGGCTGTCGACGTGGAACGCGTCGATGCCCGGGATGCCCGGGATGTCCGACGGCTCGATGCCGGGCATGAGCGGCGGATCCATGCCCGGCATGATGTCCGCCGAAGACATGCAGAAGCTCGGAGAGGCCAAGGGCGCCGAGTTCGACAAGATGTGGCTCGACATGATGATCAAGCACCACCAGGGCGCCATCGACATGGCGAAGACCGAGCTGGGCAAGGGCGCGAGCACGGAAGCCAAGACGCTCGCCCAGAAGATCATCGACGCCCAGCAGGGCGAGATCACCGAGATGCAGGGCATGCCCTCGAAGAGCTGACGGAACGCGCGACGACGCGTTGTGAACGACCGACGTTCACAACGCGTCGTTCCGTTACGCGGTAGCCGACAAGTCGACTACCGCCTCTCGTACTACGACACCTAGCAGAAGACCCCGCGGGGCACACCGCACAGAGCTGAGTACCGTAGAGACGTGGCGACGAACCGGCTCGGCAAGGCACAGCAGGTCATGCTGCTGTGCGCGCTCGCGCTGTGCGTCGCCGCCATGCACCACGTCAGCATGGCGAGGAGTCCCGAGGGCGTCTCCGGGATGCAGACCATGGCGGCCACCCAGGTCGTGGCGGCCGCGGCCGTCGACGCGGGCTCCGGCGAGCACCATCCCGGCATGCCGGACGGCACGCACAACCTCCTCCACCTCTGCTTGGCCGTCGTCTCCGCCGCGGTGGCGCTTTTCCTCGCGCTCGTGGCACTCGGCCGGGTGCTGCCGGTGGCGGTCGCCGCACCGGCGAGTCCCCGCGGCTCCCCCCATCCCGAGCGCCCGCCCGACAGACGTGGCCGGCGGATCCTCACCTCTCTCTGCGTTCTGCGGACCTGACCGGCCGCGTTCTCCGCGGTCGTCACGGTCTTCCAGCAGCAATTCACAGAGAAGGATTTGTCATGCCCAAAAACCTGCTCGCCGGCGGCATCGCCGTCATCACCGCGCTCGTACTGAGCGCGTGCAGCAGCAGCGACCACCCGTCCATGCCCGGCATGAGCGCCGGCTCGTCCGCACCGGCTCCGTCCCCGAGCGGGCAGGCGGCGGGCCACAACGCCGACGACATCGCGTTCGCCCAGCAGATGGTTCCGCACCACAGCCAGGCCCTCGACATGGCGAAGCTGGTGCCGTCCCGCAGCACCAACCCCAAGGTCATCGACCTGGCGAGCCGGATCGAAAAAGCTCAGGACCCGGAGATCCGGCAGATGCAGGGCTGGCTGACCACCTGGGGCGCTCCCTCGGCCTCGTCGATGCCCGGCATGGACCACGGGTCGATGCCGGGCATGAGCGGGTCGATGCCCGGCATGATGTCCGACGCCGACATGCAGAAGCTCGGACAGGCCAAGGGCGCCGAGTTCGACAGGATGTGGCTCGACATGATGATCAAGCACCACCAGGGCGCCATCGACATGGCGAAGACCGAGCTGTCCAAGGGCAGTGACGCCGACGCGAAGGCACTCGCCCAGAAGATCATCGACGCCCAGCAGGCGGAGATCACGGAGATGCAGGGGCTGCTGCAGCAGAGCTGATTCCGGCCAGGTGAAGGCCACCCCGGGGTTCCCCGGGGTGGCCTTCACGCACGCGCCAGGGGCGTGACTTCCATCCTTCGTGGCCCCAGGAGCGAAAATCTTCACCACGGGCTGACAACTACCCGTCTAGTACTAAGCAAACTAGTACTCCATGCACCGAAGGTCCCCACGACAGGAGATGCAGCACCCGTGACTCCGCACCGGCGATCCCTGCGACATCCGCTCGCCGCCACCACCGCACTGCTGCTCATCGGCTTGGGCACGCTCCCCGCGAGCGCGCAACCGGCACCGCCGCCCACCGGCGGCCAGGACCCGATGCAGCGCTACCAGGAACTGGGCGCGCAGGCCGCCAAGGCCGACGAGGACCTGCTGACCGCCCAGGATCAGCTCAACGCGCGACAGGCCGACCGCGACAAGGCCAACGCGGACGTGACCAAGGCCGACGACGACCTCGGCAAAGCGCAGGCGGCCATCGCGCAGTTCCGGCCGCAGGTCGGCACCATCGCGCTGTCCGCGCTGGACGGCGGCCCGCTCGACAACGCCGCGATGCTCCTGGACAGCGGCAACCGGCAGGAGTTCCTCGACCGCGCTTCGGCGTTGTCGATGCTGGCCGATCGGAAGACCGCCGTCCTCAGTGGCCTGCGCGACGCCGTGAACCAGGCCGAGAACGCGAAGACCACCGCGGCGAACGCGCAGAAGACGGCCCAGCTCGCCGCCGACGACGCGGCCACGGCCCTGGACGAGGTCCGCAAGCGCCAAGAGGACCTGAAGGGGCAGATCGCCGAAGTCCGCGAGGCGCTCGGCAAGCTTCCCTCGGCCGACCGCAAGAAGCTCGGCACGGTCCAGGACAGCGGTTCCTACCTCGGTCCGCCCGGCGCCGCGAACGACGCGTTGCAAGCCGCGCTGTCCAAGCGCGGGTCGGAGTACGAGTGGGGCGCCACCGGGCCGGACGAGTTCGACTGCTCCGGTTTGACGTCCTGGGCGTACAAGCAGGCCGGCATCACGATCCCGCGCACCAGCCGCCAGCAGTTCACCGCCGGCAAGGCCGTGCCGCTCACCCAGCTCCTCCCGGGCGACCTCCTGTTCTACGACGACGGCACGGGCAACGCGGGCGCGATCCACCACGTCGCGATGTACGTCGGCGACGGCAAGATGGTCGACGCGCCCACCGAAGGGCAGCTGGTCGACGTGCGTCCCCAGCGCGGCGACGGCCACCTGATGGGCGCGCGGCGCATCGTCGGGTGATCCCGGCCGGGGAAGGTATCCTTCTGCGCGGAGGTGCCATGCTGAAGTTGGGCGAGCTCGAGGCGTCGGTCATGGACGTGCTCTGGAGCGCGACGGAACCGATGCGGGTCCGCGAAGTGCTCGACGAGCTCAACCAGCACCGCGACCTGGCCTACACGACGGTGATGACGGTGCTGGACAACCTGCACCGCAAGGGCTGGGTGGTCCGCGAGATGGAGAACCGCGCCTACCGCTACACCGCCGTCACCTCCCGCGAGGAGGCCACCGCGCAGACGTTGCGGGAGCTGCTCGACGCCGGCGGCGACCGGGAGTCGGTGCTGCTGCACTTCGTGCGTTCGACGTCGGAGGAAGAGTCGGACATTCTCCGCAAGGCACTGCGCCGGAAGCCGCGCAAGCGGTGATCACCGCGGCGGCGCTCCTGCTCGGGGTTCTCGTGGTCGGCTGGTGGTCACCACGGCCGCTGAGCAGGCTCTCCGCCCTGGTCGGCCCCGGCACGGCACTCACCTGGTGGTTGCTGACCGCGGCCGGGCTCGTCGCCGGGACCATCGCCGGCGTTCTGCTCCTGGTGCTGCCCGGGCACGGCCCCGCCGCGGCCGTCCTGGCCGTGCTGCACGACTGCTGGGCCGCGGTCGGTCACGGCGACCTGCCGGCCCTCGACCCGATAGCCGGGGGCGTGGCGGCCGCCGTCGTGCTGGCCGCGGCCGCCCGGCTCGCACTGGCTTCGGCCGGACGCCGCCGGCGCCGCAACGTCCTGCACCGCCGCCATCTGGTCGCCCTGCGGCTGTCCGGCTCGGCCGACGGCCGGCCGCTGCCGACCCTCTGGGTGCCGGAGGACGAGCCGGTCGCCTACAGCCTCGGCGGTCGCCAGGCGTTGATCGTCGCCAGCACGGGGCTGGCGGACCGCCTGTCGGGCCCGGAGCTGCGCGCGGTCCTGGCGCACGAGCGCGCCCACGTCCACAGCCGTCACCACCTGCTCACCGCGGTGGCCGACGTCCTGGGCCGCACGCTCGGGTTCGTCCCGCTGATGCGGGAACTGCCCGGCGCGGTCCAGCTGCTGGTCGAGCTGGCGGCCGACCGGACGGCGGCCGAGCAGTGCGGCCGGGAGCCCCTGCGTTCCGCCCTGCTGTCGATCCGGGCGGTCGAGGGTCCCCGGCGTTCGCTGGCCATGGCGGGCGGCGACACCGCGATCCGGCTGCAGCGGCTCACCGCCCACACCGGCTCGCGGCTCGTGTCCCGGGTGGTGACCGTCGCCGGCGGGCTCGCCGCGCTGGTCGCACCCGCGGCGGTCGCCGCCACGCTGGTGGTCGGGACCGGCCTGGTTTCCTGTCCGTGAGGGCCGCCCACCGGCCGGCGGACGGCCCTCACGGGTCGGTCAGCCCGCCGCGCGGAACCCGCGCAGGCGGAGACTGTTGCTGACCACGAAGACCGAGCTGAACGCCATCGCCGCGCCGGCGATCATCGGGTTCAGCAGGCCGGCCGCGGCCAGCGGCAGGGCGGCGACGTTGTAGGCGAACGCCCAGAACAGGTTGCCCTTGATCGTCCGCAGCGTCCGCCGGGACAGCCGGATCGCGTCCACCGCCGCCCGCAGGTCACCGCGCACCAGCGTCAGGTCCGCGGCCTCGATCGCCACGTCGGTGCCGGTGCCCATCGCCAGGCCGAGATCCGCCTGGGCCAGCGCGGCCGCGTCGTTGACGCCGTCCCCGGCCATGGCCACGACCTTGCCCTCCTCCTGCAACCGCCGGACGACCTCGACCTTGTCCTTGGGCAGGACCTCGGCGACCACCTCGTCGATCCCGACCTCGGCGGCCACCGCCTGCGCGACAGCCTCGTTGTCCCCGGTCAGCAGCACCGGGGTCAGCCCGAGCGCCCGCAGCTTCGCGATCGCCTCGGCCGAGGTCGGCTTGACCGTGTCGGCGACCACCAGTACCGCACGGGCCTGTCCGTCCCAGCCGACCGCGACCGCTGTCCGGCCCAGTTGCTCGGCCGCGGCCTTCGCCTCGGCCAGCTCGCCGGGCAGGTGCAGGCCCCACTCCGCCAGCAGCGCCGTCCGGCCGACGAGCACTGCCGCGCCGTCCACGACCCCCTGGACGCCGAGTCCTTCGACGTTCGTGAAGCCTTCGACCTCGGGCAGGTCGCCGACCTTGCCCCGGGCGCCCGCGGCGATCGCCTGGGCGATCGGGTGCTCGGAGGCGTTCTCCAGCGCCCCGGCCAGCCGCAGCACCTCGTCCGGCTCGACGCCGTCCGCGGTGTGGACCTCGACCAGCGCCATCCGGCCGGTGGTGACCGTGCCGGTCTTGTCCAGCACCACGGTGTCCACGCGCCGGGTCGACTCCAGCACCTCCGGGCCCTTGATCAGGATGCCCAGCTGCGCACCCCGCCCGGTCCCGACGAGCAGCGCGGTCGGCGTCGCCAGCCCGAGCGCGCAGGGGCAGGCGATGATCAGCACGGCCACCGCGGCGGTGAACGCCGCCGACGCCGTGCCGCCCGCGCCGAGCCAGAAGGCCAAGGTCCCCACGGCGAGCGCGATGACGATCGGGACGAACACCGCCGACACGCGGTCGGCGAGCCGCTGCACCTGCGCTTTGCCGGTCTGCGCGTCCTCCACCAGCTTCGCCATCTGCGCGAGCTGCGTGTCGGCGCCGATCCGGGTCGCCCGGACGACCAGCCGGCCACCCGCGTTGACGGTCGCGCCGACCACGGAATCGCCGGGCCCGACCTCGACCGGCACGCTTTCGCCGGTGAGCATGCTCGCGTCGACCGCCGAGCTGCCGTCCTCGATCACGCCGTCGGTGGCGATCTTCTCCCCCGGCCGCACCACGAACCGGTCCCCGAGCCGCAGCTGGTCGACCGGGACGCGCTCCTCACGGCCGTTCCGCAGGACGGCGACGTCCTTCGCGCCCAGCTCGAGCAACGCCCGCAGGGCGGCACCGGCGCGGCGCTTGGAACGGGCCTCGAAGTAGCGGCCGGCGAGGATGAACGTCGTCACGCCCGCCGCGACCTCGAGGTAGATGTTGCCGTCGCCGGCCATCCGCTCGATGGTCAGCTCGAAGGGGTGCTTCATGCCCGGCATGCCGGCGCTGCCCCACAGCAGTGCGTACAGCGACCAGAGGAACGCGGCCAGCGTGCCGAGTGAGATCAGCGTGTCCATCGTCGCGGCGCCGTGGCGCAGGTTCGCCCACGCGGCGCGGTGGAACGGCCACGCACCCCACACGAGGACCGGCGCGGCGAGCGTCAGCGAGATCCACTGCCAGTACGTGAACTGCAGCGCCGGAACCATGGCCAGCAGCACGACCGGCAGCGACAACGACGCCGAGACGGCCAGCCGCTGCCGCAACGCGCGGGTCGGGTCCTCGTCCCCGGCCGTCTCCGGTGCCTCGGTCTTCGGGGCGGGCAGCGTGGCGCCGTAGCCCGCGGCCTCGACCTGCTCCACCAGCCGCTCCGGCTCGACATCGCCGGAGTAGACGACCTTCGCCTTCTCGGTGGCGTAGTTGACCGTGGCGGTCACGCCGTCCAGCTTGTTCAGCTTCCGCTCGATCCGCATCGCGCACGACGCGCACGTCATCCCGGTGATGGCCAGCTCGACCTCGCCGGTCGCCACTTCGGTGCTCATGCCCCGGCCCCCGCTCGCGTGCCGACGGTGAACTCGGCCGTGCGGACCTTCCCGGCGTGCCGGAAGTCCAGGAACAGCCGGTAGGTGCCGGCCGAGGGGACCTCGGCGTGGAAGGTGACCGCGGGGCCCGCGGGGGTCTTGCCGTCGCCGGGTTCGCCGTCCGGGTGGACGTGCAGGTAGGCGAGGTCGCCGCCGCGCAGCGCCACCAGGTGGCCGTACGCGCCGAGGTAGGGCTGAAGGTCGGTGACGGGCTTGCCGTCCTTGGTGACCGTGACGGTGACCTTCGACGTGCGGCCGGGCACCAGGTCGCCGTCGAGCCGGACCTCGTAGCCGTCCACAGTGGACGATTTCGAAAGTGCGTAGCCGACCGGCCGGAAGTCGCCCGGTGCCACGAGGTCGACGCCCAGCGTCGTCGCCGCGGCGCCGGCCGGCTTGAAGTCGGCGAACGCGCGGTAGCTGCCCGCGTCCGCGATGGACAGGGGCACGCTCCAGGTGCCGTCGGCGGCGAGCTCGGGGTGCACGTGCTGGAACCCGGCGGTGTCCCGCCGGACGACGATGAGGTGCAGCCGCTTTTCGTGCTCGACGTCGAACTCGGTCACCGGGTGCCCGTCCGGGCCGGTGATGCGGAAGGTGAAGGGCGTCTTCGTCCCGGGAGTGAGCGTCGTGCTGGTGGGCGTGAGGGTGTAGCCGCCCCTGGACGACGCGAGCCCGCCGGGCTCGTCGGTGTTCGCGGCCTCCGCGACGGTGCCGCTGTGAGTGTCCCCGTGCCCGGCTTCCTCGTCGCCGGGCACCCCAGCCGTGCTGGAGAAGGGACCGACAGCGGTGCCGGCCGCCCAGGCGCCACCGGCGGCCAGGGCGAGCGCCGCACCGTAGGCGGAGAGCTTCGCTGCTGTGTTCATTTCCGTGTCCTCACCGCGGGCGAGTGCCCGCAGGTCGAGGAGCTGCCGCGCCTCAGGCGGTCAGCTCGTAGCCGGCTTCCTTGACGGCGCCGCGCACGTCCGCGACGTCGAGGTCCTTGCTGCTGGTCACGGTCACCTTCCCGGTCGGCAGGTCCACCACGACGCCGGTGACGCCGTCGATTTCGCCGATCTCCTCGGTGACCGAACGCACGCAGTGGTCGCAGGTCATGCCGGTCACGGTGTAGGTCTGCTCGCTCATGTTCTTCCCCTTCGGTTCTTCAGGAACGGACGAGCCGGGCGATCGCGTCGCTCGCCTCGCGGATCTTGTCTTCGGCGGTCGTCCCGCCCTCGGCGATCGCCTGGCTGACGCAGTGCTGCAGGTGTTCGTCCATCAGGCCGAGCGACACCGACTGCAGCGCCTTCGTGGCCGCGGAGACCTGGGTCAGGATGTCGATGCAGTACTTGTCGTCCTCGACCATCCGCTGCAGCCCGCGGAGCTGCCCCTCGATGCGCCGCAAGCGCTTCAGGTAGTCCTCTTTGCCGGCGCTGTACCCGTGCCGGCCGGAGGTCGTCTCGCTCATGGCTCATTTATACCCTAGGGGGGTAGGGTAAGCAACAGCGCACGACGACAGGAGTTCCCATGACACGCCTCACTCCGCTCGCCCCGGCCGACGCGCCGGAACGGTCCCGGCAGCTGCTCCGGGAAATCATCGAGCGACACGGCGAAGCCGGCGCGATGACCGCGACGATGGCTCATTCCCCCGCCCTGCTGCAGGGCTACCTCGAACTGTCCCGCGCGATCAAGCGCGTGAAGCTGCCGCGCACGCTCAGCGAGAAGATCTCCTTGGCCGTTCAGGAATGGCTGGGATGCGCACTGTGCCTCGCCGCGCACACGGAGGCCGCCCGCGACGCCGGGTTGAGCGAGGCGGACATCTCGCTGGCACGTCAGGGCACTTCGACCGACGCACGCGAAGCGGTATTGCTGACCTACGCCGTCCAAGTCCTGGCCGAGCCGTCGTCGATCACCGGCGAGGACATCGCCGGACTGCGGCGGCACGGCTGGAGCGACCGGACGCTCGCCGACGTCGTGGGGCTGGTGTCGCTCAACCACCTGACCGGCGCGTTCAACCTGGTGGCCGGGCTGGAGCCGGCACCGGCGAGCTGACCGCGCCACCCCGGGCCGCGACCACCAGGTAGGCACTGCCGAGCCGGCTCCGGACACCGCGGCCGAGGGTGCCTTCCGGGTGCTCGCGCCACCGCGTCGACCAGCGCCACAACAGCCGGTCGAACGGCGGGACGACCGGCGCGACGTCGTAGTGCACGACGTCGATCGGCTGCCAGCCCGCGCGGCGGAGCAGCCGGCACAGCCGCCCGGAGGACAGCGCCCTGATCCCGGTGCGGGGCGGGTTGTGCCGCCTCCGGGCGGGGACGCCGAACACCTTTTCGAGCCTGCCCAGCAGCCGCAGGGCGGGCCAGTACACCGCCCATTCGAACATCCGGTACGGACTGGCCGGGTTCAGCATCGTGACCAGCAGGAGCCCGTTCTCGCGCACGACCCGCGCGCACTCCCGCAGCGCCTCAGGGATGTCGCAGTACTCGAATACCCCCATCGCCACGGCGACGTCGAAACTCCCGTCGGGAAACGGCACATCCCCGGCCTCCCCCACGGCCAGGCGGACACCGAAGCCGCGGACCCGGGCCGCCGCTTCGGCGACCATCGCCGGGGACTGGTCGACGCAGGTGATCCGGAAGTCGTCCGGCCTGACCTCGCCGAGGTGCCGCGCGAACATGCCCGGACCGCACCCGATGTCGACCAGGTCGCCGCCCGGCCACCGGTCGAGCGCGGCCATGACAGCACACATCCGGGACGAGAAGTACCGCTCGGACGGACCCCGGCTCCGGTACGCCGCAGCGTAGGACGCCACACCGGCCGGGTCCGCGAACTGCGCCCGGACGAGCCTTTCGCGCCCGCCGACCGCGGGCCGATCGGCAGCCCGCCCCCGTGTTCGGCCATCCACCAGGCCCCCCTCCGTTTCCAACTATCTCTCATAGTAGTTGTACCTACTATGAGAGATAGTTGCACCGGCCCGCTATACTATTTTTCGTAGTAGCAGCAGGCGACCCGGGAGGGCCCGTGCGCGGACTCGGCGAGCTGGAACGGGCGGTGATGGACGTCCTGTGGGCCGGCGGCGGCCCGATGAAGGTGCGGGACGTGCTCGACCGGCTCGACACCGGCAAGGCTCTCGCCTACACGACCGTGATGACGGTCCTGGACAACCTCCACCGGAAGCAGTGGGTGAGCCGCGAACGGACCGGCAAGGCCTACGCCTACGAGCCCGCGGTGACCCGCGCCGACGCTTCGGCGCAAGCCTTGCGCCAGGTGCTCGACGAGTCCGGTGATCCGGAAGCGGTGTTGCTGCATTTCGCGCGGTCGGCCACCGCGCACGAATCGGCCGCGCTCCGCAAGGGCCTCCGGCGGACGGCCGCCGACGGATGACAGCGGCGCTGGCTCTCCTGCTGGGCGCCGTCGCCGCCGGCTGGCTCGCGCCGGCCGTGCTCGCTCGGGCCGACCTGGCCCGCACCGAACCCGCCGCGCTACTGACCGGATGGCTGTTGTCCGCGGCCGGGGTGCTCGCGGCGACGGTTTCCGGAATCGCCCTGCTGTTGTTCCCCGGTCACGGGAACGGCACTGGCATGGCGACGGCCATTCACGGTTGCCTGGAGGCGATTTCCCACGGCACGTCTCCGCGCGGCGAAGAGTTCGCCGGCGTGGTCGGCCTGCTCCTCGTTTCGGGGTTGATCGGCCGGTTCGCGGTCACCGGCACCCGGCTGGTCCGGCGCCGGGCGCGGACCCGCCGGGAGCACCTGTCCCTCTTGCGGGTCACCGCGCGGTGTGCCGGAAGTTCGCCCGCGACCTGGTGGCTCGACCACGACGAGCCGATGGCCTTCAGCATCGCCGACGGCGCCGGGGTGATCGTCGCCACCGAGGGATTGAGCCGCCGCCTGTCGGCGACCGAGGTCGCCGCCGTCCTGGCGCACGAGCAGGCGCACCTCCGGGGCCGCCACCACTTCCTGGTCACCTGGGCGGACGCGCTCGGGCAAGCCCTGCCCTTCGTCCCGTTGTTCCGCCGGGCTCCCGCTGCCGTGCGGGAACTGGTCGAACTGGCCGCGGACGTGGCCGCCGTCCGGGCGTGCGGGACGCATACGGTGCGGACGGCGCTGGCCGGCGTCGCCGGGCACTCGGCGCCGGACGGCACCCTCGGCATGGCGCAGGGAAACATCGACCTCCGGCTGGCTCGCCTGGAATCGGGCAAGGCCCCGGCGGGCCGGCTGCGCCGCATGTTGTCCTGCGGCTTCGCGGCTGCCGCCGTGACCGCGCTACCGGCGATCACCAGCTCCGCCGCGCTCCTCGCCATCGCTGTCGTGACCTGCCCGCTGTCGGGCGGCTGATTTCCCGTTCTGCCGCATGCCCGGGTGCCGGGGGCCGGCGGCATGCGCGGCGAAGCCGGGGACGTGGTGCGCGCGCACCCGCCGCCGGGTGAGCACAGCCACGACAACGATCTTCAGAACGACGACCGCGAGCACGACGTCCGCAGCCACGCTGGTCCATCGCCAGGACGTGAGCGCAGCGCTGCCGACCACCACGTGCGCGACGACCGCCAGCACCACCGCCGCGGCCAAAGCGATCTTCGTCCCCCGCTTGCGCACCCCGCCGGATGCGGGCGTGTCCACGCCCTGCCAGACGACCTGCAGGCCGTCCCGCTGCCCGAACCGCTCGAGGTCGGCAGTGAGCAGATCCCGGATCACCCGGAGCCGGTCGGCGCCGTCCACGTCGAGTTCCACCACCAGTTTCTCCGCGGTGGCCCGCAGCGTGCACCGGCCCCACGTGAACTCGATGAGCCCCGCTTCGTCGGTCCATTCGACGCGGGCCACCTCGGGACGTTCATGGTCACCACCGGGCAGCTGCCGCGCTCGCCCGCCCATGGCCTCGGCATGACGGCAAAGCTGGACGAGGAACCGGCTCGCCCGCGGGGTCCGGACGGTGGCCTCGGCGACCGGCATGGCTCAGCTCCTCGTCAGGGCGGCGAACCACGCGCGGACGCCGTCCGGGCCGGTGGTGATGTCGATGGTGGCCGGTTCGATCGAGTCGACCAGCCAGCCGCCGGAGAACGTGACGGCGATGTCCCCCTGGCTGACCCGATGTACGTGGGACCAGCGATCTCCGCGTTCCAGGTCGCTGAAGCACAGGACGAAGCAGCGACCGCCCGGGCCGAGGACCGAGCCGAGGCTTTCGACGTACGCGGCGCGGTCGTCACCGTCGAAGATGTGGAACAGCCCGCAGTCGAGGACCGTGTCGAACGACTCGCCGAGTTCGGCCAGCTTGCGGGCATCGTGCCGGAGGAACCGGGCCGCAAGGCCGCGGTCGCGTGCCTTCTCCCCGGCTGTGCGCAGCGCCGCCGAAGCCAGGTCGACCCCGGTGGCGTCCAGGCCGAGCTCCGCGGCCATGAGGACGTGTTCACCGGTTCCGCACCCGACGTCGAGCACCCGACCGCGGAGCACATCGGCATCCGCGAGGGCCCGGAACGCCGGCTGTGGCCTGCCGATGTCCCACGGTGGGCGGGTGGCATAGAGATCGTCAGGACCGCGCACGGCCTGCGGATGTCCGCTTGAGTCAACCATGCCGTAAGTTTTATCGAGACATAGTGTCGCTGTCAATTCAATATGTATTGACCATGCCGCCGTGTACGCTCTCCTGGTGCCCAAGCTGTGGAACGAGACGATCGAGACCCACCGCCAGGCGGTGCGCGACGCGACACTGGACACGACTGCCGCGCTGGTCGCCGAGCACGGCCTCACGGCGGTGACGATGTCGAAGATCGCCGAGAAGACCGGCATCGGGCGGGCGACGCTCTACAAGTACTTCCCGGACGTCGAGTCGATCCTGTCCGCCTGGCACGAACGCCGGATCAGCGCCCACCTGCATGAACTCGCCGCCGTCCGCGACCGGGTCGCGGATCCCGCCGCCCGCCTCGAACGGGTCCTGAAGGCCTACGCCTTGATTCACCAGGAACGGGTACGACACCACAACGAGCCCTACGGCGCCGAACTCGCCGCCCTTCTGCACCCCGACGAGCACGTCGCCCACGCGCAACGACATCTGCACGAGATGTTCCGAGAACTGCTGGAGCAGGCAGCCGAGGCCGGCGCTGTTCGCGACGATGTCGCCGCCGAGGAACTGGCCACCTACTGCCTGCACGCCCTCACCGCGGCCGGGGGCCTCCCCTCCGAGGCCGCGGCCGAGCGGCTGGTCGAGGTCACCCTGACCGGCCTCCGCCCGCCGGACGCCAAACCCCCCGCGAACATCGATCGGCGCCCGTAGCCGGTGCACACCGTCGCCGGCAGGCCGTCGTGCCCGGGTCGAGAGCACGGTGCCGGTGAACACGACGGGCGACACGGGCGGCGGCGTCACGCAAGATGCCGATGCCGGACCGCCGCGATCATCAGTGATCCCGCCACCGCGGCAGCGACCGAGACCGGCTTTCGCAAGCTGCCCGCATACCGCGAGGACGCGGACAACCCGCGAGAGGGTTGCTCAGGGACTGCCTCCTCCGAGATCCAATCGCCCTCACGCCCGCACTACTAACCTCTCTAGTAGCGTAGCCGTTGCGCGTAGCACCTTGCACGGGGTCTTCGCGCGACGCGGCGGCTTTTGCCGGCGCGGCAACGGACGGGTCTCTTGCGCATGGACTCGAACCGCTGTGGGTGCGGCGGCCGCCGGCCTGGGAACCGGCCGGCCGCCGCACCGTCGGCGGCGCTCCTCCCCTTCATCGAGCAGGTTCGCGGGCTGCTGCGGATGGTCGAGATCGCCGTCGTTCCCTGGGCCTGCTCCAGGAACAAGGGCGCCGAGACGAAGGTGGCGCGGCGAATCACCGCATCGGCAGGCACCGCGCGGCGCTACCGCGATCAGAGATCCGCTGTCAGGTTCGTTGACAGCGGCCGGCTCAAGCGCCCCAATGTGGCGTTGGTTGCGTCCAACGCACCGAACGCCACATTGGGTGCGCTGGACGCACCGAACGCCACATTGGGGCGCATCGGCCAGAACGTGAACCGACTGACAACTCACAACACTAGTGGTGCGGTGGAGTGAAGCGCAGGACGTCGATGCCGCCGGAGTACTGGGCGGCGTAGACCAGTCCATCGTGGTAGGCCGGGACGGCTGCCTCGCTGTCCTTCGGGAAGAAGTAGCCGACCTGAACCGGGTGCCGGGGGTCGGAGAAGTCGATGAACTTGGTGCCCTGGCCGTAGAAAGCCTGGACGAGGATGTTGCCGTCGCCGACGCCGGGCATCGGGTCGAAGTAGTGCGCGGAGCAGTCGGCGTTGGGCTGCTCACCCGGGCTGCCGACCGGCCCCCAGTCACCGACGACCTTGAGCCGGAAGGGATGCTCCGGCGTCGAACGCCAAGCTTCGCCGCCATAGCTGCCCTTGAGCGAGACGATCAGCAGCCGTCCGGCGTCGGCGCAGGTGTCGCCGAAGTCCTCGTCGGTGACGAACAGCAGCTCGCCGGGCGCGAAGCCGCCGATCGGGCGCAGCGGGTGCCAGGAGTTGTGGTCGAACGTGTACGCGGGATCGTTGGGGCTGATGATCTTCCCGCCCGCGTACGGAATCGGGTCGGCCGCGGTGGCGAACCGGATCCGGCCCTGGACCGGGTCGAAGTGCACGCCCGTGGTCCAGTAGCCGCGGACACCTCCGGCGCCCGATGCCCAGGCGACACCGGCCGCGTCGACGTCGGTGTTGTGCACGTAGTCGGTGACGCCGTCGTTGCGGTGGAGGTCCACCGGCGTCGGGAAGGTGTACGGGTGGCTGGGCCGGCTGACGTCGGTGACCCAGGCAGGCTGTCCCTGCCAGTCCGGCGGCTGGTTCCCGGTTCCGGTGTGCGACGGCCCGCCGCTCCACAGGTACCGGCAGCCGTTGATGCACTGCGAGGTGTGCCCGCCGGGTTCCTCGTGGAAGCCGATCAACCGCAGGTGGGCCGGGTCGTGGGCGTCGACGAGGTCGATGCCCGAGGTGCCGGTCTGCTTGTTCCCGCCGAAGGCACGCGGGTCCCGGGTCAGGAAGACGAGCTTGCGCACCGGGTCGACCTGCAAGTGCTCGCCTTCCCAGAAGCCCTTGCTCACGTCGTCGCCGGGCAGCGCCAGCGCCGACGCGGGCAGCTCGCCGATCAGCTTGGGGTGCCGCGGGTCCGTCAACGACCACGCGCGCAGGCCGAACACCCCGTCGGCGAACATCACGTCCGAGTCATGCCGCCCGGGGTAGGCGATGAACGCCAGTCCGGCGACGGCCGACGGCGTGTCCGCGTGCGCCAGCCAGGTCACGTTCTGGGCGTCGGCCGGTCCGGTCGGCGGGCCGTCGGCGGCGTACGCGGTGGTGCTGCCGGCGGCCAGGCCCACCGCGGCGGCCAGGGAAAGGAACAGGCGAGAGCGGCCCATCGGATGTCTCCTCGCTCAGAAGGTGCCGAGCCGGTCGGGTTTGACGATCCACAGACCGTTGCTCATGTCGCTGGCCAGGATCACGTGGTGGATCTTGTCGATGTACACGCCCCAGACCTCGGACGACGAACCGTCGCTGTTCGGCGGCGGCACGAACTGGCCGCGTTGGGTGCCGACGCCGTGCTCGGTCATCGTCCACCACACGATGCCGTCGGAGTACCAGGACGAGAAGAACTGGTCGTGTGCGGCGACTTCGGTGTTGTGATCGGTGTACTCCCCGTCGGTCCGGGTCGAGCGGCTGTCGCTCGTGGAGAAGGTGCCGAGGAACACCGGCTGTTTCGGGTTGCTGTTGTCGTAGACGTGCACCTCGCCCCAGCCGCCGGACGCGGAGTCGCCGGGACAGTCGGCCGGCGAGGTGTCTTCGGTGTTGATGATCAGCCATTGCCCGTTGTGGGCCAGGGTCATGGAGTGGTTGTCGCCGTCCTCGTCCGGCGGGGTGATCTTGGTTGTGCTCACCACCGCGGGTGCGGCCGGCTTGCTGATGTCGAGGTGGACCGTGCCCGCGTCCCAGTACGAGACGTACACGGAGTTGCCGCCGTCTTCGAAACGGGCGCTGTGCGCGAACTGCACGGCCGAGCAGCCCACCCCCTGACCGGGGTCGGCATTGAGGGACCAGTCGGCGCGCGTCGCCGGGCCGGCCGGGTTGGTGGCGTCGATCAGGTGCAGCGCCGTCGCACCCTTGCTGTTGCGGTGGTCCACCAGGTTGCGGGCGCAGGCGACGAGCACCTGCCCGTCGGCGCGCTGCACGGCGTCGATCTCGTGGCAGCCGATCGTGCCCTGCGGCAGGTCCCAGTGCCCCAGCAGCGCCGGGTGCGCCGGATCGGTCACGTTGAACAGGCGGATGCCGGGCACGACCTCGGCTTCGTGGCCGCTGCCGAAGCACGCCTGGATGCCGACCACCGCGAGCGCACCGGTGAACGACGGCGTGCGCACGTCGAGCACGGTGACGTCCTCGGCGCGCGTGTAAGCCGGGTTCGGCAGCTTGCTCACCAGGCGCGGGCGGTTCGGCCGCGAAATGTCGACGACCTGGACGCCGTCGCCGCCTTGGTGCGTGGCGGAGCATCGGCTGCCGATGTAGGCGTAGTTCCCGTGCGCGGAGAGGTCGCCGTAGTCACCGAACCCGTCGAGCCCGGAATGTCCGACGAACGTGAAATTCTCGAGCACGGTGCCCGCCGGCGGCCGACCGGAATCCGGTGCCGCGCTGGCCGGGACCGAGGACCCCAGCAACACCAAGCCGAAGAGACTGCCCAGAAGCACCGACCGCGAACGCCTCATCCCACACCCCCGAGGACGACGGAGATTTTCGTCTGCACGCGAAGTCCGGTGGGATTCTCCTCCACGCCATCCCCGATGTCACCAGACGATCGGTCCCGGAGAGCGGACAAAGAGACCAAAGTGGACGGCTTCGCGAAACGTCACCCGGGTGGCGGAGCGAGGGCAGCCAGCAGGGTCGCTTCGAGGACGCGACCCGCGTCCTGTTGCGGGAGCCGCTCGGCGTTGACGTCTTCGGCGGCGGCGTGCAGCAGGGTGTAGACGGTGGTGACCAGCCAGCTAGGCGGCAGGTCGGTCCGGAAGACGCTTCTGCCGCGCCGATTCCGGCGGGCGCAGGCGGTCTTGCCCGCTGCCCGGCACGTTTCCCTTCCGGGGAGCGGTCACGTGCCCATGATCGACGATCCGGACCGGGTGGCCGAGCTGGTCCTCGCCCGATGAAGTCGCTCGTCGTGGCCGGGATCCGCATTGTCAGACCGGCTCATGGTCCTGGTGATCCAGACGCCGTCGGTGCGGCGCTCCCCGGGCTGTCACGCCGGATCGCGATCCCGATCAGGCTGTCACCGTTTCGGGCTGACGCCCGCGGCGATGAACAGCGGCAGAGCCAGGAACATCCGGTCCGATTCCGCGCGCCGGGTCTGCTCGGCTACCCAGGTGGCCGCCCGATCGCGCTCGACAGCCCCGGCAGCCGACGCCGCAGTGGCGAGCCCGGCCAGCACCGGGAGCATCAGCCGGTCGGTGAAGATCGCCGTCCGCACCTCGACAGTGACGTCCTCGAATCCGGCGTCGAGCAGCAGGGCCCGGTATCCCCGGGCCGCCCGCGGGCTGGGCACGGTGCCGGCTCGGGCGTGCACGATGGTGCGGGTCGGTTCCGGCTCGTCGGAGTCGATGACGAAGGTGTCCCAGTCCTGGCCGACCAGGACGATCCGCCCATCCGGCAGCAGCACCCGTCGCGCCTCGGCCAGCGCCGCCGCGGGATCGGTGAGCTCGTGGAACACCTTGTCGGCGCGGTATCCGGCCACGCTGCCGTCGTCGAGAGGAAGCTCCGCGGCGACGCCTTCGCGGAAGTCCTGCTCCGGCCAGCGCCGCCGCGCCGCGGCGAGCATCCGCGGGTCCGGGTCGACGCCGATCGGCTGCGCCCCTCGGCCGGCGAGTTCGGCGACCGCGCGGCCGGCGCCGCAGCCGACGTCCACGACCCTCTGCCCTCGGTCGATTCGCAGCAGTCATAGGTGTGGGCGCGCAGATCGGCCGCGCCGGGCAACGCATCGGCGGCATCGAGCAGCCGGATCAGGGACTCGGTGGCGTCGGGCTGAGAGGTCGCAGAGCTGGACATGTCCGCCATGCTGCGACTTAATGTCGACGTGAAGTCAACCGGCGCGGAGATGAGCATCGGCGAGATCGCGCAGCGCTTCGGCCTGGCCACCCATGTCCTGCGACACTGGGAATCGGTGGGACTGCTGACCCCGTCCCGGGTCAACGCATCCCGTCGCCGCTACGGCTCGGCCGACCTGTACCGGGTCGCGGTGATCCTGCGCGCGAAGGAAGCCGGGTTCAGCTTGGATGACATCCGGGAGCTGCTCACCGCCCAGGATCCCGCCGGCCGGACGACTGTCCTGCGCCGCCGGCGCGCCGAGCTCGCCGCCCGGATCGCGGCGGCGCAGGCGTCGCTGGATCTGTTCGACTGCGCGTTGGAGTGCGATCACGAAGACATCGCCGAATGCCCGCACTTCCAGGCCACGGTGGCCGCCCGGATCAGCCCCGGCTCCGTGCCGCCGCATGTACGCGTATGACCGCCACTCGGCCGAATCTGCGAAGGACCAGCAGCCCATGTGCGACACGGATCCGGCCCGCTCACCCATCCGATGGGCCGGATGAGGCCACCCCGGCTACGGACTCGGCACCGGGTCCGAGAGCTCGACGCGCAGGCCCGCCTCGGCGAGCCGGGCGAAGAATCGTGCCGGGCCGATGACCTGCTCGGGCATCCAGGCGCCCGGCCGCGAAATCTCGCCCTCGACCAGCGATCGCACCATGGCCGCAGTGCTCGTCGCGGTCGCGTGCGCCTGACCCTGGCCGGTCAACGCCGCGTGCGCGGCGCGGCCGTCGTGGGTCACGTCGACCCGCACCGCGTACGGCGCGTCCGGCCGTCCGGTGCGGCCGTGGCGCAGCCGGCCGAGCACGGCACGAACAGGCGCCGTCGCGACAAGGCGACTGGCGCGCGTGGCCACCAGCAACGCCGGCAGCCGGCTGATCCGGGCAGGAGCGATGGCCAGCCGGGTCGTCACGGTGCGGGCGCCGAGGGTGCGCGGATACAGCACCTGGTCGGAGAACGGGAACAAGTAGCCGTGTGCCGGCGGCGGGAAGTCGACGACCCGGGGTGCGGTGAACGCCCGCACCCGGCGATCGGTTCCGTCGACGTGGATGTCGAAGGACATCGCCAGCTCCTGCAGCAGGTAATCGAATGAGCCCGGTCCCATGACGTCGTCGGCGCTGAGCAGTAGCGAGGTTTCGATGCCGGTCGCGCCGCCGAGCCGGTCGTTCAGGGCACGCACCATCACGTTGGTGATGCCCGGCGCGATCCCCGCTCCCAGGAGGATCCGCGCGCCGGACGCCGTGGCCGCCGCGTCGATGCGGTCGTAAGCGGCGCCACACCCGAGGTCGGTCAGGTGCGGGGTGATGTCGGTGTAGGCCAAGCCGCGTTCGACGGCAGCCCACAGCAGACCGCGCTCGGGCTGGTCGATGCAGTTGACCGCGACCGAGACGCCCTCCAAGGCGGCGTCGATCGACGAGGGCTCGGTGACGTCGATCCGACGGCCTCGCACTCCGTGCCCGATCTCGGCCGCGCGGGCGTCCGCCAGTTCCCGGGTGCGGCCCGCGACGACAACTCCGTCCGGGAAGCCGGTCGCGAGATCGGCCGCGATCCGGCTGCCGACCACACCGTACCCACCCACGACGAGAATCGATCCGGTCGTCATGCTGATCCCCTCCGGGAGGACGCGCGGCGGAACAACACGGTGGAGCGGGCCGGTTTCATCAGGACTCCGAACCCCGGCCGGTGCGACCGAGCAGCGTGTCGAGCCTGCGGTGGTATTCGTCTTCGTCGATCTCGCCGCGCGCGTACCGGTCGGCGAGTATCCGTTCCGGGGCTGCCCGCTGGGCAGCGGGGACCGCGGTGTGCTGCGATCCCCGGCCGAGCACACGGACCAAGGCGACAACACCGAAAATCAGCAGGCCCCAGAACAAGACCATGCCCACGGTCATGAGGACGTAGCCCCAGCCGCCCATCCCGTTGCCATACCAGAACATCATGACTAATGCCCCATTCCTCGCATCATCAGCGCCATCATCACGGTGCACATGACGGCGACGATCAGGAAATCGACGCCGACGACACCGGTCGCCAGCAACACGGCGGCGATCACCAGCATCGGAACGCAGCAGGCGATCATCATCCAGCCGTGTCCACCACCCTTGTGCCCGCTGCGTTTGCCGGAGCCGGCCGGGAACTGTTGCCGGGCCGGTCCGGGGAGGTGGCCGCGGGGATCACGTGGCGTCGTCATCGCGTCCTCCGGAACGACCGTGGTACGTAGCCGAGCTTCCGGTACAGCGGGCAGTGCCCCAGCGCGCCGGTGACCAGGAGGTCGACGCCGGCCACAACGAGGAGAACCTCGAGCACCACCGCGAGCACCGAGCCGGCACCGAGCAGGAGCAGGATGCCGCCGGCGATGGCGGCGAGACCGATCAGGATGCGGCCCCACCGTTCGACCGGCGTGATGTTCACACTGCGCCAGGTCGCAGGTGCGGCACCAGGCGCCGCGGAGACCTTGTGCTGAGTCATTACCTCTCCTTCCGTTGTGTCGTCACCGTGCCGCGCCACCGCGTCGACCGGCCACTTGCCAACGTCATCGCCGCTGGGGCACAAGGTCCTATCCCGGATAGTTGAGGTCCGTGGTCACCCGATCCGGGACCTCCGGCCCTGGGCGGGATGTCCGAGGTCCCTACCCCGGGTGGGTATGTGCGCGAACAGTGGGTGCGGACGAAGCGTCGGCGGAAGAGGTGAGCAGGGTGACGGCGGCATACGGACAGGTGACCACCGGCTACTGGCCCGCGGTCGTGATCGGAGTGGCGCTACTGCTGGTCCTGGTCGTGACCACGATCGTCGCGGTGCGGCGTTGGCACCGTGCTGCCACGTCGTCGGCACCGGCAGTACCGGGAGACGCGGACGTTCCGCGCGAGCGATGCCGGGTCCTGATCGCGGAAGCTCTCATCGTCCGCGAACGCGTGGCCGGCCGGATCGACGCGGCCACCTACCGGACACGCATGAGCGACCTCGTGTCCCGAGGTCGTGGAGGAGCCGATCATGTCGAGCGTTGATGTCGTCGTCGTGGCGATCGCCGTAGCGGCGATCGCCGCCTTGGGCTGGTATTTCTTCGCGCCGCGCCGCGCCCGCACCGCCACGATCAGCGGCGGCGTTCAGCGGCTCCAGGTCACCGTCCACGGCGGCTACAGCCCCGATGTCGTCCAGGTTCGCCAGGGTGTTCCGGTGGAGATCGAATTCGACCGGCAGGAAAGCGGGGACTGCAGCTCGCGTGTCGTCTTCCCCGATCTCCAGGTCTCCGCGGCGCTGCCCGCGCACCAGCACACGACCGTCCGCTTCACCCCGCGCGAGGCCGGGTCGTTCGGGTTCGCCTGCGGGATGAACATGATCCACGGCACCCTCGTCGTGACTCCCAACGGCACCTCACCGGAGGAGCACGCACCCGCGACGACCGCGGCGGTGTCGAAACCGGCGGCGGACATCGAAGCGGCCCAGGCCAGGGAGCGCCACGCCGAAATCACGGACCTGACCCGTCGCGTCGTGATCGGCGCGGTGCTCACCGCCCCGGTGCTGTTCGCCGTGATGGCCCAGTCGCTGTTCGGCGCGGGCTGGGTGCCCGGCGTGCTCCTGAACCACTGGCTGCAGCTCGCGCTGATCACCCCGGTGATGATCTACGCCGGGTGGCCGATCCACCGCACCGGCTGGCTGGCTCTCGCCCACCGCAGCGCCGACATGAACAGTCTCATCACCCTCGGCACGGTCGCCGCCTACGGCTACAGCCTGCTCGTCACCCTCGCTCCAGGCGTCCTGCCCATGGAGGTCCGCGAGGTGTACTTCGAAGCCGTCGGCGTGATCCTCACCCTGATCATGCTCGGCCGGCTGCTGGAAGCCCGCGCCAAGGCCGGCACCGGCGAAGCCATCCGCGCGCTGCTCGGCCTGCAGGCGCGCACCGCACGCGTCCTGCGCAACAGCGTTGAAGCCGAGATCCCGATCGACCAGGTCGTGGTCGGGGACGAGATCCTGATCCGGCCCGGCGAGAAGATCCCCGTCGACGCGTCCGTCCTTTCCGGACAGTCCGCCGTGGACGAGTCGATGGTGACCGGTGAACCCATGCCGGTCACCAAGCACGCCGGAGACACCGTCATCGGCGCCACCGTGAACACCACCGGTTCCCTGCGGGTGCGGGCGGCCAAGGTCGGCGCGGACACGATGCTGGCGCAGATCATCCGCATGGTGCAGGCGGCGCAAGCCTCGAAGGCCCCGATCCAGCGGATGGCCGACGCCGCCTCGGCGTACTTCGTGCCGGTCGTGATGGCGATCGCGCTCGCCACGTTCGCGGTCTGGTTCGTGGTCGGCCCGCCGCCCGCGGTGACCCAGGCGCTGGTGTCCGCGGTGGCCGTGCTGATCATCGCCTGCCCCTGCGCGCTCGGCCTGGCCACCCCACTGTCGATCATGGTCGGCACCGGGAAGGGCGCCCGCGCCGGCATCCTCATCCGCTCGGCCGAAGCCCTGGAGACCGCGCACAAGCTCGACACGATCGTGCTGGACAAGACCGGCACCATCACCGCCGGCAAGCCCGCCCTCACCGACGTCCACCCTGTCGGCGCGTGCGCCGAGGACGAGCTGCTGACGCTGGTCGCCGCCGCCGAGTCGATGAGCGAACATCCGCTCGCCGCCGCGATCGTCACCGGCGCTCGCAACCACAGCGTTCCCGCGGCCGAGGACTTCACCTCGATCACCGGCAAGGGCGTCCGCGCCACCGTCGCCGGGCACGCCGTCCTGGTCGGCACGGCCAAGCTCATGAGCGAAGCCGGCATCGGCACCGGCGAACTCACCGCGATCAGCGACCGGCTGTCCGCCGAAGGCAAGACGCCGATCCTGGCCGCGATCGACGGCGAACCGGCCGGGGTCCTCGCGGTGGCCGACACGGTCAAGGACGACTCCGTCGCCGCGATCGCCGCGCTGCGCAAGCTCGGCCTCGACGTCGTCATGCTCACCGGCGACAACGCTCGTACCGCCGCGGCGATCGCCCGCCAGGTCGGTGTCACCCGCGTGCTCGCCGAAGTCCTGCCCGAGCACAAGGCCGGCGAAATCCGCCGCCTGCAGGCCGAAGGCCGTCGCGTCGGCATGGTCGGCGACGGCATCAACGACGCCCCCGCCCTCGCCCAGGCCGACGTCGGGCTGGCGATCGGAACGGGCACCGACGTGGCCATCGAAGCCGCCGACATCACCCTCATCTCCGGCTCGCTGGCCGGCGTCGTCACCGCGATCCGGCTGTCCCGGGCCACGATGCGCAACATCCGGCAGAACCTGTTCTTCGCCCTGATCTACAACGCCGTCGGCATCCCGGTCGCGGCCGGTGTGCTCTACCCGCTGCTGGGGCTGCGGCTCTCGCCGATGATCGCCGCCGCCGCGATGGCCCTGTCCTCGCTGTCGGTCGTCGGCAACGCCAACCGCTTGCGCCGCCACCACGTCGAACCGCTGCCGCCGGCTGAGCCGCCTGCCATCGAACCCCAGGTGGAAACCGGCGCCGACCGGCTCGAAACGGTGGGCCGATGAACACGTTCGACCGCCGCAGCATCCTCCGTGCCGGCCTGCTGGCCGCCGGCGCGGGCGTACTGTCGGCCTGTACCGCTTCCCCGAGTACCGCGAACCTGGTGCTTCCCAGCGACCCTCGCGTGGCCGAGGCAGAAGCCCGGCGGCACACGTCCGGCCAGGTCCGCACGGTCCGGCTCACCGCCCGGCCCGGGCCGGTCGACCTCGGCGGCCCGCAGGTCAGCACCTGGACCTACGACGGCGTCCTGCCCGGCAAGGAGATCCGCGTCCGCGCCGGCGACACCATCCACGCGGAACTGACCAACCGGCTCCCGGCCGAAACCAGCGTCCACTGGCACGGCCTCGCCCTGCGCAACGACATGGATGGCGCGCCTGGCCTCACCCAGCAAGCCATCGGCACCGGCGCCTCGTTCACCTACCGGTTCGTCGCCGAGCAGCCGGGCACCTACTGGTTCCACCCGCACTCCGGCACCCAGCTCGACCGCGGCCTGTACGTGCCGTTGATCGTCGAAGACCCGCACGAGCCGGGCGGCTACGACCACGACTGGGTGGTCGTGCTCGACGACTGGATCGACGGCACCGGGCAGACCCCCGACGACGTGCTCGCCACACTCCGGCAGGGCATGGGGTCCATGGGCGGCATGATGGGTTCGCCGTCCGGCATGGGCGGCAGCAGCCCGCTGCTCGGCGGAGATGCCGGGGATCTGCGCTACCCGCACTACCTGATCAACGGCCGGGTCCCCGCGGCGCCGGCCACCTTCACCGCCCGCCCCGGGCAGCGCGCCCGCATCCGCATCATCAACGCCGGCTCCGACACCGCCTTCCGCGTCGCGCTCGGCGGCCACCGGCTGCGGGTCACGCACACCGACGGCTACCCCGTCCAGCCCGCCGAAACCGACACCCTGCTGATCGCCATGGGCGAGCGCTACGACGTCACCACTACCCTCGACGACGGCGTGTTCCCGCTCGTCGCGCTGGCCGAAGGCAAGAACGCCACCGCGCTCGCCCTCGTCCGCACCGGCGCCGGCACCCCGCCCCCGGCCACGATCCGGCCTGCCGAACTCGACCGCGACCGCGTCACCTACGACCGGCTCGTCCCAGCCGACGAGGTCCGGCTTCCCGCCAAGTCCCCGGACGTCACGCACACCCTGGACCTCACCGGCGGGATGATGAACTACGACTGGGGCATCAACGGCCAACCGCTCGACATGGGCAGGCGCCTGCTCGTCCAGCAGGGGCAGCGCGTCCGGTTCGTCCTCCGCAACCGCACGATGATGTGGCACCCGATCCACGTCCACGGCCACACCTTCCAGCTCGGCGACAGCGGGCCCCGGAAGGACACCGTCGCCGTACTGCCCGGGCAGACCGTCACCGGCAACCTGGACGCGAGCAACCCCGGACAGTGGATGATCCACTGTCACAACACCTACCACGCCGAGACCGGCATGGCGGCCATCCTCGGCTACCAGACCTGAGGAAACGTTCATTCGCCGAACGTGCCGCCAAGGCAGCCCCGGTGCCGGTGCGGGTCATCCCCGGACACGCCGAAGCCCTCCCCGCCGAGGACAACAGCATCGACGTCGCCGCGGCCATCCGGGCCGCCGGGCTTCCGGGCCGCCGGGCTTCCGGGCCGCCGGGCTTCCGCATCGAGCACCTGGAACACGTCCACTACGCCCCACTGCGGTTCATCCCGCCCCACGACCCATGCGTGTGGGAGCGACCCCCAGCGAGAGCCGATTCGTGTCCGGGGCCGGGCTCACCCGGCTTGCTCGACGTGGAAGTAGCCGACCGGCTCGGGGCCTTCGGTGATCACGACGACGGTGCCCTCCTGGACCCGGTACGGGCCCGCGTTGTCGACCACGAGCCAGCGTCCCGCCGCGGCTGTCGCCCAGTTGCTGGGGTCGAAGTCGCCGAGCACGAACGACGCCATGCCGGAGCCGGCCGTTTGCGGCGGCACGAAGGCGTTCGCCGCGTAGACACCGCTCTCGCCCGGCCTTGGTGGGCCCGTGGTGCGGCCGCCTTGCTCGGGAGTCAGCCACACCACCCGGCCGCGGAACGGGAACGGGACGTCGTTCGGGAGCTTCGGCACCGGACGAGTATGCACCGCTCGACGCCGGCCCGGCCGCGCCCGCGGTGAAAGCGTTTTCAGTACAGACGACCCGCTTGGCCCACTCGGACCTCCGGTGCCCGGTGCTACCGTCGGCTCACCGAAGATCCCGTTCCCGCGCCAGCTGCCCGGGAGCGCTCTCGGATTCGGTTTTCCGCAATTCCTGCCCGCAAGGAGGCGTGCATGAGTTCGTACGGAAGCGTCAAGAAAGCGCTTACAGCAGCTGCCGCGCTGGTCACGATCGGCGCGCTCGCGCCGCCGTCGGCAGCCGCGGCCACCACTCTCTACGTGGCCCCCAACGGCAAGGACTCCGCCGCCGGCACGCAGGCGGACCCGACGACACTGCCGTCCGCACTCGGCCGCATCACCGCCGGCGGCACCATCTCGCTGCGGGGTGGCACTTATTCCTACGCCCAGACCGTCACCATCGCACCCGCGAACAGCGGCACGTCGAGCGCGCGCAAGACGTTGTCCGCCTACCCCGGCGAGACGCCCGTGCTCAACTTCTCGGCCATGAAGGAGGACCCGGCCAACCGCGGTCTCGCCGTCAACGGCTCCTACTGGCGCGTCGCCGGGATCGTCGTCGAACGCGCCGGGGACAACGGGATCTTCGTCGGCGGGAGCAACAACGTCATCGAACGGGTCGTCACGCGCTTCAACCGCGATTCCGGGCTGCAGATCTCGCGGATCGCGTCGAGCACGCCGAAGGACCAGTGGCCGTCGAACAACCTCGTCGTGAGCTCCGAATCCCACGACAACGCCGACTCCGACGGCGAGGACGCCGACGGGTTCGCCGCGAAACTCACCGCCGGTCCCGGGAACGTCTTCCGCTACGACGTCTCCCACAACAACATCGACGACGGCTGGGACCTCTACACCAAGACCGACACCGGTCCCATCGGCCCGGTGACCATCGAGGACTCGCTCGCCTACGCCAACGGCACCCTCAGCAACGGCACCGTCAACAAGAACGGCGACCGCAACGGCTACAAGCTCGGCGGCGACAAGATCGCGGTCGACCACATCGTCCGGCGCGACATCGCCTACCGCAACGGCCACCACGGGTTCACCTACAACAGCAACCCCGGGACGATTTCCGTTTCCGACAACGTCGGCATCGACAACGCCGAACGCAACTTCTCCTTCGACGCCGGCACGTCGGTGTTCCGCAACGACACTTCCTGCCGCTTCGCCAGTGGCGGCTCGAACGACAAGACCGTCGGCAGCGTCGACAGCTCGGACCAGTTCTGGACCGGCAAGAACGGCTCCCGGTGCTCGTCGTACGCCGGCACGATGAAGTGGTCCTTCGCCTCGGACGGCCGGCTCGTGGTCACCTTCGGCTGACAGCGGACGCCGTGAACGACCGTTCACGTCGACGTGAACGGTCGTTCACGGCACCTGCCGCAGCAGGACCGCGAAGGCGTCGTCCACCGCCGGCCCCAGTGCCACCGGGTCGGCACCCGCCACCGCGTGGCCCGCGCGGAAGCACGCCAGCGCGACGTGCGCCGCCAGCGACGCCTCCGCGGGCGCCATCCCCCGCGCCGTCAGGAGGTCCGCCATCGCCTCCGCCAGGTTCAGCAGCTTCCGCTCGCCGCGGTCGTGCAGCTCTTCGTTCTCCGCCACCAGCTTTTCGTGCAGCCGGTACCGCTCCCGGTCCGCCGTCACCGCCTGGCACATCACCTCGACCGCCAGCCGGGCCTCCTCGATCGCCTCGCGGAACGACGGCGGCCCGGGCGCGGGCGGCGAGGCCGCACGGAGGCCGTCGAGCAGGCTCTGCTCCTCGGCGAACAGCACCTCCTGCTTGTCGCCGAAGTAGCGGAAGAACGTCGTGCGGCCCACTTCCGCGCGTTCGGCGATCTCCGTCACCGTCACGTCCGCGAACCCCCGCTCGGCGAACAGCGCGTACGCCGCGTCGACGATCGCCTCCCGGGCTCGGCGCTTCTTGCGCTCGCGGAGCGGCACCTCGGTCATGGGCGCATCCTAGCGACGCCGGACCCGATGCCTTACGGTACTCAGTACCAGTTGGTATCGAGTTCGAGGAGCGGCCGTGGAGACCCTGCTGATGACCGGGGCGAGCCGGGGACTGGGCCGGATCGCCGCCGAAAAGATCCTCCGGGAGCGGCCGGACATCCACCTCGTCGTGACCGCGCGCGCCGGAACACTCGCCGACGACCTGACGCGCAGCACCGGCAACCCGAACGTGACGGCGCTGACGTGCGACCTCGCGTCCGGGCGATCGGTCCGAGCCGCCGCGGAGGTCCTGGCCGGCCGCCTCGACAGCGGTGCGCTGCCGCCGTTGCACGGCTTCATCGGCAACGCCGGCCTGCAGCTGACGAGCCGCGCCCGCGCCACCGAAGCCGGCATCGAGCCGACCTTCGCCGTGAACGTCCTGGCCAACCACCTCTTGGTGCGCCTGCTGTGGTCCCGGTTCACCGCACCGGGCCGGATCGTGCTGGTCGGCAGCGACACCCACTTCGGCGACCTGCGGCACAACCTCGGCATGGTGCCCGCGCCGCGCTGGGAGCCCGTCGCCGACCTCGCCCGTCCCCGCCCGGACGCGCGCACCGCCACCGACGGGCGCCGGGCTTACTCGACCAGCAAGTTAACCATCGTTTACCTCGTGCACGCCCTGGCCCGGCGGCTGCCGGACGGCATCGACGTCTACACCTTCAACCCCGGTTACGTCCCCGGCACCGGGCTCGTCCGCGATGCCGGCCCGGCCGTCCGCTTCCTGTCGCGCACGCTGCTGCGTGCCCTCACCGCGACTCCGCTCGCCCTGTCCGCCGCCGCGGCGGGCGCGTTGCTCGCCGAGGCCGCCGTCGGCCCGCGTCCTGGTGAGAGCGGCGCCTACATCGACCGCCACAGGGTGACCGCGTCCGCGCCGGCGTCCTACGACCACGACCGCGAAGAGGAGCTTTGGCGCGGGCTGTGCGCGCTGGATCCTGTTGAAATGCTGTGAACCGGACAGAACTGGCACTCCCCGCGCCGCCCGTGCGTTCTCAGGGAGAGAAGAACGGAGGGATCATGGGTGCCTTGGGGACGCTGCTGGGGTTCGCGCTGAGCCTGTACCTGCTCGTGCTGATCGCGCGGATGGTGCTCGACTGGATCGGGATGGTGGCCGACACCCCGCCGTGGGCGCGGCGCGCCCGCGGCCTGGCCTACGCCGCCACCGAGCCGGTGATCGGGCCGGTCCGGCGGGTCGTGCGGCCGGTGCGGATCGGCGGGATTTCGCTCGATCTGGCCTTTACGCTGGTCTTCATCGGCGTGATCGTGCTGCGCGGGATCGTGTACGCCCTCTAAAGCGAGCCGCGGAAACCCGCGGACAGCCGGTCGACGCTGCGCTCCAGCTCGGCGCGGAGCCCGCGCAGGTCGACGCCGTCGGGGTCGATCAGCGCCTCCATCGAGATCCCGCGCAGCTGCGCGAGCAGCGCCGACGCGTACGAATCGGGGTCGTGGACGCCGGTGATCGACCCGTCCGCGACGCCGCTGGCCACGGTCTGGGCGATGGCGAACCGGAACCGGCGGTCGGCCTCCGTCAACGCGCCGCGGAGGGCCGAGTACTCCGCCGCCGCGTCGCCCCAGAGGGCCAGGAACGCCTGGTTGAGCGTCGGCATCGTGCGGATCAGCTCGAAGATGATGTCCAGGAGCGCGCGCAGCATGTCCATCGGCGTCGCGGTGGCCGCACCCGTCCGGGCCGCCACCGCTTCGCTGTAGGCCTTGGTGAACTCTTCGACGGCGTGCTCGACCAGCCGCCGCCCGAGCCCGTCCTTGTCGCCGAAGTGCTGGAAGACCACGGACCGCGCGTAGCCGGACCGGGCGCAGACGGCCCCGATCTTCAGCCTGCCGAACCCTTCGTCGGCGATGAGATGCGCGGCGGCGGCCAAGATGCGCGCCTCGACGATCTCCTCGCCGTCTTCCTGGATCCGGCCTGCGGCGGAGCGGTCCACCCGCGTCATGTTAGCGACTGCAACCGCACGCGCCACCGGCCGTAAGCGGATGGTGCGGAAACCGTCAGCGGCCGCGGGCAGCCTCGGGTCAGCACAGCGACCCGAGAGGAACTGAAGATGACCGCCAAGACCGTGCTCGTCTCCGGAGCCGGCATCGCCGGCCCGTCCGCCGCCCACTGGCTGCACCGCGTCGGCTACCGCGTGACCGTCGTCGAGGCCGCGCCCGGCCTGCGGCCCGGCGGCCAGGCCGTCGACTTCCGCGGCGAACAGGTGAAGCTGCTGAACGCCATGGGCGTCCTCGACGACGTCCGCCGGTACGAGACGGCGATGGGTGACCAGACCGTGCTCGGCCTGGACGCGCGTCCCCTGATGACCGTGCCCGGCGCCGCCTGGAGCGGGGAGGTCGAGATCCTGCGCGGCGACCTCGCGCGGATCCTGTACGAGCACACCGCCGGCCACACCGAATACGTCTTCGGCGACCGCGTGACGGCCCTCGCCGAGACGGCGGACGGCGTCGAGGTCACCTTCCGCCACGGCGCGCCGCGGAAGTTCGACCTGGTCGTCGGGGCCGACGGCGTGCACTCCGGGGTGCGGGCCGCCGCCTTCGGGCCGGAGCGGGACTTCCGGCGCGACCTGGGCTTCGGCATCGCCGGGTTCACCGCGCCGAACCACCTGGGCCTGGACCACACGAGCGTGATGTACAACGAGCCCGGCCGCGGCCTCAGCGTGGGCAGCCACCGGCTGCCGGACCGCCTGCACGTCGGCCTGGTCTTCGCCGCGGACGGCGTGGAGTTCCCCCGGAAGACGGCCGACCAGCGCGCGCTCGTCGCGCGGCTGTTCGCGGACACCGGCTGGGAGACACCGAAACTCCTCGAGGCGCTGCCGACGGCCGACGACCTCTACGTCGACTCGATCAGCCAGGTCCACCTCGACCGCTGGGCGAAGGGCCGGGTCGTGCTGCTCGGCGACGCCGCCTGGTGCGCCGGGCCCGGCGGCTCCGGCACCGGGCTCGCGATGATGGGTGCCCAGGTGCTGGCCGGCGAGCTCGCGGCGGCCGGCGGCGACCACGTGACGGCGTTCGCGAAGTACGAGGCGCGGCTGCGCAAGCCGGCCGCGGTCGGGCAGAAGAACGGCAAGGGGTCCGGCAACTTCCTCGCGCCGCGCACGGCCGCGAAGATCCGCGGCCGCAACCGCGCCTACCGGATGCTGACCACACGGCTGTTCGGCAGCATCTTCCTCAAGATGACCGACCGGGCGGCCAACGCGATCGAATACCGCGAGTACCCCGCGCTCACCGCCGCCTGAAGTGCCGATCTTCGTCTCATCGGGGGACTCCGGTGGCGGCCCGGCGTGGCGTGCGTCACTCTTGACGCCATGTCAATACGCCGGGCCTCCGACGCTCCGGTCAGGACGGCGCTTGTCGGCCTGGCGGTGCTGGCCCTGGGCGTACTCACCGCGCTCAACGCGCGCTCCCTGCCGGTCATCGGCGACGGGACGACCTACTCCGCCGAGTTCGGCGAAGCAGCCGGGCTGATCGAGGGCAACGACGTCCGGGTCGCCGGTGTCGAGGTCGGCCACGTCTCGGACATCCGGCTGAGCGGTGCCCACGTCCTGGTTTCGTTCAAGGTCAAGGGCGCGTGGCTGGGCGACGCGACGGGCGCGGCGATCCGGCTGAAGACCGTGCTGGGCCAGAAGTACCTCGCCCTGGACCCGCGGGGCGACGGAACGCTCGACCCGGCGAAGCCGATCCCGCGGGCACGGACCAGCGTGCCCTACGACGTCCTCGCGGCGTTCGGCGAGTTGTCGTCCACTGTGGACCAGATCGACACCGGCCGGCTGGCGAAGAGCTTCGACACGCTGTCGGCGACGCTGGCGAACACGCCGCAGAGCGTCCGCGCCGCGCTCACCGGACTGTCCCGGCTCTCGGACACGCTCGCCACCCGTGACCACCAGCTCGCCACGCTGCTCGGCAACACGCGGGTTGTCTCCCAGACGCTCGTCGACCGCGACGCGGCCGTGCAACAGCTCCTGGACGACGGAAACCAGCTGCTCGCCGAGGTGAGCAACCGCGAAACGGCGATCAGCGCGTTGCTCGACGGCTCACGGCAGCTCGCGGCCGAGCTGTCCGGGCTGATCAGCGACAACGACACGCGGATCGGCCCGCTGCTCACCCAGCTCGACCAGCTGACGTCGATGCTGCAGCGCAACCAGGACGCGCTGGCCGCCGGCATCAAGGCGTTCGCCCCGCTGGTCCGGCTCGGCACGAACATCGCCGGCAGCGGCCCGGTGGATCGACGGCTACCTGTGCGGGCTCCTCCTGCCGTCGTTCGGCCCGCTCAACGAGGAAGGCTGCCACGGCTGACGAACCGGACGTCCACTGTGTACTGACCACGAGCGGCTAGGCCACGATGAGCCGGAAGCCCGCGTCCCACTCCGGGAGGTCCAGCAAGTCGGCGTGCTCCGCGTGCCAGCGGCCGGACTCCAGGTCCGCCCGCAGCCGGGCGATTCCGCGATCCACCGCGGCCGGCGCCGTCTGCGCGAGCGCCGAGCACGACCGCCGCACCACCGGGTCGAGGTAGGCCTCCGGACGCCGCCAGTACGCCGGGAAGACGCCGTCGGTGAAGTCCCACGGCACCGGCAGCTCGATCACCGAAGCCGCGTCCAGGTACTCCGCGATCTCCGGTGCGGACGGCCTCGACGCTTCCAGCGCGGCGACCTCCGGTACGTACTGCCGCACGAACCAGAAGTCGTTGTGCAGCGCGGTGTCGTAGGCCAGGACGACCTGGCGGCGCGCGACCCGGCGCAGTTCGTCGAGGCCGCGCCGCCAGCCGGGCCAGTGGTGCACGGTCAGCACCGCCAAAGCGGCGTCGAACGTCCCGGCGGCGAACGGCAACGCCTCCGCGACCGCCCGCACCACCGGCGCGGCGCCGGGACGGCGTTGCCGGACCATCTCCGCCGACGGCTCGACCGCGGTCACCCGCCGCCCGGGCGGCTCGTACGACCCCGTCCCGGACCCGACGTCCAGCACCGTGGTCGCGGAGCCGAGCGCGCCGAGCACCGGCGCGAGCCAGCGCGGGTCCGTCCGCCTCCCCAGCGTGTAGCCGACGCCGATCTCGTCGTAGCGCGTCATCAGCGCTCGGGCCCGTCGCCGCCGTTCTGCTCGGCGAGGAACCGCTCGAACTGCGACCCCAGCTCCTCCGCGGTCGGCATGTGCTCGACCGACTCCGCGAGCAGGCTGCCCCGCGCGGAGGCCTCGATGAACGTGTCGTACTGCCGCTCCAGCGCGCGGACGACGTCGGCGATCTCGTCGGACTCGGCGACCTGGCGGTTGATTTCGGCGTCGGCCAGGTCCGCGGCCGCGCGCAGCTCGCCCTCGGCCAGGTTCAGCCCGGTCGCGCGGCTCAGCGCGTCCAGCACGATCAGCGACGCGGCGGGGTACGTCGACTGCGCGAGGTAGTGCGGCACGTGCGCGGCGAAGCCGACGGCGTCGTGGCCCCACTCGCCGAGCCGGTACTCCAGCAGCGCGGCGACGCTGCCCGGCACCTGCAGCCGGTTGGGCAGCGGCTGGTGCTCGCCGACCAGGTCCTTGCGGGTGGCGTGCGCGGTGACGCCGAGCGGGCGCGTGTGCGGTGCCCCCATCGGGATGCCGTGGAACCCGGCGGTCAGCCGGACGCCCCAGCGCTCGACGAGGTTGCGGACCGCGCGGCAGAAGCGCTCCCAGTCGTGGTCCGGCTCCGGGCCGGACAGCAGCAGGAACGGCGTCCCGTCGCCGTCGTGCAGCAGGTGCACGACGAGTTCCGGCGCGTCGTAGTCCTCCCAGTGGTCGACCGCGTAGGTCATCGTCGGCCGCCGCGAGCGGTAGTCGATGAGCCGGTCGACGTCGAACCGGGCGATCACCCGGTGCTCTCCGCCCAGCAGGTGCTCCGCCAGCAGACGGCCCGCCGAGCCGGCGTCCATGAACCCTTCGAAGTGGTGCAGCAGCACCGCCCCGGTCAAGTCGGGGACGTCCGAATCCACCTCGTACAGGTCGTCGGGATCGAGTCCCACGGGTCCTCCTGCTTTCCGACATGCCAACGCTTCAAGCACAACACAGCCCGACCGGGATTCCATTCCTCCGTCGGTGTCGCCGATCGTAACGGCCCGCGATCGAAGCCGAACCGGCTCGGCAACATGACATATGTCGTGGGCACGCAAGCCGCCGATCGGGCACGCTTGAGCGGTGAGCGAACACACCACGAACACGGCGTTGCGGCTGCGCCCGCCGGCGCACCGGGTCAGCCGCCGGGCCATCGGCTACTGGACGGTGGCCGCCTCGATCCTGTGGATCATCCTGATCGGCGTGCAGACGCTCATCGTCGTGACCAGCGACGACGCGCCGTCGTTCCTGACCGTGACGCTGGTGATCTCCGGCATACTCGCCCCGCTGCACCTGATCGTCATGCCGCAGTGGCGGTACCGCGTGCACCGCTGGGAGGTCACCGGCGAGGCCGTCTACACCCAGTCGGGCTGGCTGAAGCAGGAGTGGCGGATCGCGCCGGTGTCGCGGATCCAGACCGTCGACATCGAGCGCGACCCCTTCGAGCAGCTGTTCGGGCTGGCGAAGATCACCGTGACGACGGCGTCGGCGGCCGGCCCGCTGCGCATCGCGGGCCTGGCGCACGACCGGGCGCTGGCGCTGGCCGACGAGCTGACGAAGACCACTCAGGCGGTACGCGGGGACGCCACATGAGCAGCACCGAAGCGGTCGTGACGCCGCCGGCCGAGGGCACGCAGGACGCGCCGTGGCACCACCTCGACCGGCGGATGCTGCTCATCCGGCCCGTGCTGGACCTGGTGAAGTCGCTGCCGGTGCTGCTGGGCGCGCTGCTGTTCGGCCACGGCGAGCCTTGGCAGTGGATCGGTCTCGTCTTCACCGCGATCGCCGTGTTCACCGGGGTCTCCCACGTGCTGACCTCGCGCTACCGGATCACCGAGTCGCAGGTCGAGTGGCGCACCGGGCTGCTGCAGCGCAAGCACCGGGCCGTCCCGCGCGACCGGATCCGCACGGTCGACGTCACCTCCGAGCCGAAGCACCGGCTGTTCTCCCTCGCCGCCGCGCGGATCGGCACCGGGCGGCATTCGCACGGCAAGGGACCGGGCAAGGACGAGCTCGTCCTGGACGCCGTCACCATCGCCGAGGCCCAGCGGCTGCGGACGCTCCTGCTGCACCGGAAGGAGACCGTGGCGGCGGAGACCGCCGCCGCGCCGCCCGAGCAGCTGATCGCCGCGGTCGACAAGCGGTGGCTGCGGTACGCGCCGTTCACGCTGTCCGGGCTGGCCGTGGTGGGCGCCGCCGTCGGCACCGTCTACCACTTCGCGCACGAGCTGCACTTCGACCCCATCCAGTTCTCGCTGGTCCAGACGGTCGTCGGGCACTTCGCCGACACCCCGGTGTGGCTGAGCCTGGTGCTCGCCGCCGCCGGCCTGCTGGTGCTCGTGTCGCTGTTGTCGGTCGGCGGGTACGTGCTGTCGTTCTGGAACTTCCGGCTCACCCGCGAGCCCGCCGGCACGCTGCACATCCGGCGCGGGCTGATCACGACCCGGTCGGTGTCGATCGAGGAGGAGCGCCTGCGCGGCGCCGAAATCCGCGAGCCGCTGCCGCTGCGGCTGGCCGGCGGCGCGCGCTGCGTCGCCATCGCCGCCGGCCTGCGGGAGGGCAAGAGCGCGGACAAGGGCGGCGGCCTGCTGCTGCCGCCCGCCCCGCTCGCGCGGGCGCACGAAGTCGTCGCGGAAGTGCTCGGCGAGGACCCGGTCGCGACGCCGCTCACGCGTCACCCGCGCCGGGCGCTGTACCGGCGGCTTTCACGGGCCGTCGTCAGCGTGCTGCTGCTCGCCGCCGCGCTCTACGGGCTGGCGTGGCTCGGCGCGCTCCCGGACTGGCCGTGGCAGGCCGCGCTCGTGCTGGTGCCGTTCGCCGCGCTCGTCGGCTGGGACCGCTACCGCGGCCTCGGGCACGCCTTCACCGGCCGCTACCTCGTCACGCGTTCGGGCTCGCTCGACCGCGGCACGGCGGCGGTGCGCAGCGACGGGATGACCGGCGTCGTCGTCGAACGCTCGTACTTCCAGCGCCGGGCCGGGCTCGTCACGGTGATCGCGCCGGTGGCCGCGGGCAAGGGCAAGTACCACGTGGTCGACGTCGGCGAGAGCGACGGGCTGGCGCTGGCCGACCGGGCCGTCCCGGGCCTGCTGACGCCGTTCCTGACCGGTGAGCGGGACCGCGGTTGACGGTTCACCGGCGCGGCTCGTAGCGTGCATTCCGCCGTCCGAAAACCTCGACCGCAGTTCGCGTTCACGAGAGGACGGCAAGATGTTCCGGAAGCTCTTCGGTGTGCTGGCCGCGGCGATCGCCGTGGCTTCGGCGCTCGCGCCCACCGCGGCGGCCGCGGCAGTCGTCACCGAAAACCCCTACGGCGACCCGAACCTGGTCTCGATGTTCGACGGAACCGACCTGAGCCCGTGGACGTCGTCGAAACCCGGTTTGTGGTCGGCGAAGAACGGGGTGATCCACGGAAACGGCACCGCCCGCGGCTGGTTGTACTACAACAAACAGCAGGTCGGAACGTTTCGGTGGATATTCAATGTCCGGCAGGTCAAGGGCAACCACAAACCGACCGTGCTGATCTGGGGCACCACCGACCCGATCCGCGACGCGCTGAGCGCCATCCAGTTCCAGCCGCCCAACGGCGGGCACTGGGACTACCGGCCGGGCCACAACGACGGCGGCGGGAAACTGTTCAAGCAGCTGTCCCACACCACGATCGACATCAAGAAGTGGGCGCAGTGCGAGCTGATCGGCGACATGACCACCGGCGTCGCCCGGATGGCGTGCTGCCCGCTCACGGGAACGGCCGTCACCTGCAAGGGCGTCGAGGTGCTGCAGTTCACCGACAAGACCGCCGGGCGCGTCGGCCCGCTCGCGCTGCAGGTGCACAACTCCGGGATCCAGGACGAGTACCGCGGACTCTACGTCGAGTCACCGGTGGTGACGAAACCGGGCGAGTTCCTCACGATGTGAACCCTCGAAAAGCGGCCGGCCATCGGGATTGCTGGCCTTCCTTTCACACAACGTGCTAATTTATTCACCCCGTGTGATAGCGAAGGTCGTTTTTGTCTCACCGAGAGGTCATGATGACGCCTGCCGTCAGTGCCGTCGACGGTTCCGCCACCACTTCCCCGCGCCGCACCCCGGGTGCCAGCAGTTCCCGCAAGGTCCTCCAGCTGCTGCTGGCCTTTTCGGAGCGCCGGTGGGAAGCCAGCGTCGCCGAGCTCGCCGCGACGATCGGCACCCCGGTCGCGACGACCTACCGGTACGTGGCCCTCCTCAAGGAGCTGCAGCTGCTCGAGGAGGGCCGCGCCGGGCACTACCACCTGACCAGCCAGGTGATGCCGCTGGCACGGGCCGCGCAGCTGGCGAACGACCTCGTGCGGCTGGCGAGGCCGTCGATGGAGGAAGCCGCACGGGAGCTCGGCGAGACGGTGATGCTGTTCCAGCAGTTCGGCGACACCGCCGTGTGCGCGGACCGCGTCGAGTGCGACCGCGCCATGCGGTTCACGTTCGAGCCCGGGCATTCGATCCCGCTCGGCCTCGGCGCGTCCGGCAAGATGCTGCTCGCGCTGCTGCCCGAGATGGAACGTGAACGGCGGTTAACCTCGATCGTCGACCGGCACGGTCCTGCCGTGCGCGACGAGCTTAAGCACGCTCTGGAGTACCGGTTTTCGGTCAGTTCCGGGGAGATCGACGAAGGCGTCTGGGCGTGTTCGGTGCCGGTGCCGACGATCGGCAGGCGGCCGACCGTGCTGAGCATGGCGGGCCCGGCCGCCCGGATCACCGAAGAAGCCCGGCACACCGCGATCACCACGCTGCGGGAGTACGCGATCCGCATCGAGCGGACGATCGCCTCTTATTCGCTGTGAAAACGCCGGCCGGGCGCGTAGAACTGCCCGGGTGATCCGGCTCGCGCGTCCCGACGACCTGCCCGCGCTGATCGACGTCGAACGCGAGGCGGGCGCCCTCTTCCGCGACGTCGGCATGACGGCGATCGCCGACGACGATCCCGGCTCGGTGGCCGAGCTGGCGGTGTACCAGTCCGACGGCCGCGCGTGGGTGAGCGTCGACGCCGCCGACCGGCCGGTGGCCTACCTGGTCGCGGAGGTCGTCGACGGGCACGCGCACATCGAGCAGGTCTCGGTCCGGCCGTCGTACGCGCGGCGCGGGCTGGGCAGCGCGCTGATCGAGACGCTCGCCGGGTGGGCTCGTTCCCGTGGGCTGCCGGCGTTGACGCTGACGACGTTCGCGGCGGTGCCGTGGAACGCGCCCTACTACGAGCGGCTGCGCTTCCGGGTCCTGCCGGAGGCGGAGCTCGGCGACGGGCTGCGCGCGATCCGCCGGGCCGAGGCCACCCGCGGCCTGGACACCTGGCCGCGGGTCGCCATGATTCGGCCGCTCTGACCTGCGGTTTCTTTTCGTGCTCCCCTACTAGGGGGAGAGAGTGGCGCGAGTGGTCGAACATGTGTTCTACTGTGCTCGCCGGTCCCGGAGGGGGAAGCTCCTGGGCCGGCCCCACAGACTTCGGGAGGTTGTTGTGGCGGTCAAGATCACCCACCTGACGAACGGCCAGCAGGTCCGGTTCGCCAACGCCGACGGCGCGCGCCGCTACGCCGAGATCATGGGCGGCGGCGTGGACAAGTGGCGCTTCACGGTCGTGCCCGAGGACCCGATGCTCCGGAAAATGTCGGACTCGGTCGTTAACGTGCCGGTATGGCGCATGACTTCCAGGTAGTGGTGGATACGGCCGACCCGCACGTGCTCGCGGACTGGTGGGCCGAGACGCTCGGCTGGCCGGTGGAACCGACGGACGAGGACTTCATCCGCGAGATGATCGCGAAGGGGTACGCGAAGGAGGAGGAAACCCGGACCTACCGCGGCGCGCTGGTCTGGAGATCGGGGGCGGCGATCCGCCACCCGGACTCACCACCGGACGGCCCGCCGAAGCGGATCCTCTTCCAGGAGGTACCCGAACCGAAGACGGTGAAGAACAGGCTGCACATCGACGTGTGGGTCGGCGCGGACAACGTCGAGGCGACGCTTGAGAAGCTGACATCACGCGGCGCCGAGTTCCTTCACCGCGGGAGGCAGGGACCACACAGCTGGGTGACAGTGGCGGACCCGGAGGGCAACGAGTTCTGCATCTCGTGAGACATCGGCAAGCCGGCGGCGAACTGGGGGTCGCCGCCGGCTCGCCGTGAGTTCCGGCCCCAATCACGCGAGACCCGGGCCCGATCACGCCGAACCCGGGCCCCGTCACGTGGCCACAGACGTCAGACTTGCGCCGCCAACCGCTCCAAAGCCTTCGGCAACGCCGACGCCAGCAGGTCCAGCTCCGGCTCCGCCGCGACCAACGGCGGCGACACCGCGACACCCCGCCCCAGGTTGCGCACGATCACGCCCTCGTCGCGGCAGGCCCGCTGCAGCTTCACCGGCGCACCGGGGTCGGCGTCGACGACCTCCGCCGCCAGCTCCACCGCCGCCAGGAAGCCCAAGCCCGCGCGCACCTCTGCCACCAGCGAGTGCTCGGCCACTCCCGACACCGCGTCGGCCAGCGGTTTCTCCAGTTCGCGGCCACGGGGGATCAGCCCGTCGCGCTCGTAGATGTCCAGGGTCGCCAGGCCCGCCGCGCACGCGACCGGGTGACCCGCGTACGTCGCGCCGTGGCGGAAGATCGGCGCGCCCGGCGCGCCCGTGAAGAACGGCTCCGCCACCCGCGGCGCCACGATCAGCGCGCCCAGCGGGATCGTGCCGCCGGTGATGCCCTTCGCCGTCGTGATCAGGTCCGGCCGGACCGGCCAGCGGTCGATGCCGAACCACGTGCCGAGCCTGCCCCACGCCGCGATCACGCAGTCGGCCACGAACAGCACGTCGTGGCGGCGGCAGATCGCCGCCACCTCCTCGAGGTAGCCCTCCGGCGGCAGCAGCACGCCACCCGCGCCGATCACCGGCTCGCAGAAGAACGCCGCGACGCGCGAAGCGCCGACTCGCTGGATCTCCGCCTCCAACGCCGTCGCGCTGTCGTACGGGACGTGCGAGAAGTCCGGTGGCTGCGGGCCGAAGCCCGCCGCGTTCGCCGGGATGCCGCCGACCGCCGTGCCGAAGCCGTGCGTGCCGTGGTAGCCCTGCGCCCGGCCGATCACGTGCACCTTCTCCGGACGGCCGGTGTGCGCGAAGTACGCCCGCGCGAGCTTCACCGCCGTGTCGATGACGTCACCGCCGCCCGAGCCGAAGAACACCTTCGACCCCGGCTCCGGCGCCAGTTCGGCGACGCGGTCGGCCAGCTCGATCGCCGGCTGGTTCGCGTTGTAGCCGAACAGGTTGTACGAGTCGAGCGTCCGCAGCTGCCGGGTGACGGCTTCGGTGATCTCGGGACGTCCGTGGCCGAAGTTCGCGTACCAGAGCGACGCGGTCGCGTCGAAGTACCGGCGGCCGGCGTCGTCCCAGACGTACGAGCCCTCGCCGCGGGTGATGACCATCCGGTCGCCGTCGACCGCGCCCATGTCGGCGAACGGGTGCCAGAGGGCGTGCTGTGCTGCCATCGGTCCTCCTCAATCCTGTCCCCATCCCTACCAGGGCGGAGCGGGAAGCGCGAACACTCCATCGTGCACAGTTCGCGATTCCGGACTGGCCGGTCAGTCCAGGAACCCGGCGATCTCCTCGGCGGAGTAGCCCAGCTCCGCGAGGACTTCCGCGGTGTGCTGGCCCAGCGTCGGGGGTGCCGACGCCGGCCGGGCCGGGGTGTCCGACGCCTTCACCGGGAACCCGGTGCCGACGTACGTCCCCACCGCCGGGTGCGGCAGCCGCACCACCTGCTCGCGCGCGGCCGTCCACGGGTCCGCGTAGACGTCGTCGATCTCGTTGATCGGGGCCGCCGGGATGCCCGCCGCGTCGAAGTCCTTCAGCCACTCCGCCGCCGGGCGCGCCCGCAGCACCGGCTCGAGCAGCGAGTTCAGCTCCTCGCGGTGCGCCGATCGTGAAGCGTTCGACGAAAACCGCGGATCGGCGGCGATGTCCAGGCCGAGCACCGCGCAGAACGCGTGCCACAGCTTTTCGCTGCCGACCGCGATGATCAGCCAGCCGTCCGCGACGTGGTACGCCTGGTACGGCACGATGCTCGGGTGCGCCGAGCCCATCCGGCGCGGCCGCGGCGTGTCGTAGAAGTGCGCGCCCGCGGCGTAGACGTGCCACGCCAGCTGACTGTCCAAAAGGGATACGTCGAGGTACTGGCCGCGGCCCGTCGTGTGCCGGGCCTGCAGCGCCATCAGCACCGCGATGATCGCCCACGTCCCCGCGTTCAGGTCCGCCACCGGCAGCCCGACCTTCGCCGGCGCGCCGTCGGGCTCGCCGGTCAGCGACATCACGCCGCCGAGCGCCTGCGCCACCAGGTCGTAACCCGCGCGGTCGCGGTACGGCCCGGTCTGCCCGAACCCGGTGATCGACACGTGGATCAGCCGGGGGTTGAGCGAAGACAGCACGTCGTACCCGATCCCCCACTTCTCGAGCGTGCCCGGCCGGAAGTTCTCGACGAGCACGTCGGCGTCCGTGACCAGCCGCCGGAGGGCTTCGCGCCCGCGGTCGCTCTTCAGGTCGAGCACGATCCCGCGCTTGTTCCGGTTCGCGGCGAGGTAGTAGACGGCCTCGCCGCCGACGAACGGCGGCCCCCAGCCGCGGGTGTCGTCGCCGTGCCCCGGCGGCTCGACCTTGACCACGTCCGCGCCCATCTCGCCGAGGTACTGGGTGCAGTACGGCCCCGCGAGGATGCGTGACAGGTCGACGACCTTGATCCCGTCCAGCGGGCGGAATCCGGCACGGTCGGCAGGCATCGACGTCACTCCACTCTCCCTGCGCTGAGCTCCAGCAGGCGGGCTTCGGCGTCGCGGAGGTAGCGGTCGAGGACCGCCTCCGCGGCGTCGAACCGGCCGCGGCGCAGGTCACGCAGGATTTCGTCGTGGCAGCGGAGGAACGGCTCGTAGAACTCGCGTGTGTTCTCGTTCAGCACGAAGAAAAGCCGCGTTTCGGCGAGCACCTGGCGCATCGTCGCGGAGAGACGCTCACTGCCGGCCAGGTCCGCGAGGGCCTGGTGGAAGTGGATGCTGGCGGTGCCGACCGCCGGCCAGTCCTCGGCCGCCGCGGCCACCCGGCCCTCACGGAGGGCACGCTCCACTGCGGACAGATCCACAGTGGACAGCTCGGCGGCCCGGCGCAGCGCACCGCATTCGGTGGCACGGCGGACGACGTAGAGGTCCGCGATGTCCTCCGTGGTCAGTTCGCGCACGAATACGCCGCGGTTCAGCTCGTGCACGGCCAGCCGTTCGTGGGCCAGCAGCTGGAACGACTCGCGCAGGGTGTTGCGCGAGACGCCGAGTGCCGAGCTGATCACCGGCTCCGAGAGCCGTTCACCGGGGGCGAAGACGCCGTCGGTGATGTACTGGCGCAGGATGGCCGCGACGCGCTCGGCCGTGCCGCTGCGCATCAGCTGGTGCCGCTCGCTCTCCAGCCCCGAGGCATCGACGGTCACGGCACTACCTGACGCCGAGTTCGAAATCGAGACTGTAGCGGTTGCCCGGCATCGCACCCGCGGCCTTCGCGCCGTCGATCGGCAGCACGACGCCGTTGACGAACCGCGACTCGTCGCTCGCCAGGAACACCACGGCCTTCGCGACCTCCCAGGCCTCGCCGACGCGCGCGGCGGGCGTGCTGGCGACGAGCTGGTGCTGCTTGGTCTCGAACTCCTCCGGCGACGCGAGGGTGCCGCGCAGCATGTCGGTGTCGATCGCGCCCGGGTTCACCGTGTTGGCGCGGATGCCCTGGTGCGCGTGCGCGACGGCGATCGACTTCGTCAGCCCGACCAGCGCGTGCTTGGTGGCGTTGTACACCGGGTCGCCGGGACGGCCCATCACGCCGCCGTTCGACGACGTCGTGATGATGCTGCCGGCCTTCTGCTCGATCATGTGCGGCAGGACGGCGCGGGTGCCGAGGAAGGCGGCGCGCACGTTCAGCGCGAAGATGTTGTCGAACTCGGCCAGCGTGGTGTCCACCAGGGACTTCCCGAGGTGGATGCCGACGTTGTTGAACAGCACGTCGATGCGGCCCGCCTCGGCGATGACGCCGTCGACGAACGCGCCGACCTGCTCTTCGTCCGTGGCGTCCACGATGGAGTAACCGGGTATCTCTTCGACGGGCTCACGGATGTCGGAAGCGAACACCGTCGCGCCCTCGGCGAGGAACTCCTTCACCGTGGCGAGACCGATGCCCCGCGCGCCGCCGAAGACGACCGCCACTTTACCGGCCAACCGACCCATGTTCACTGCCCTGCTCTCAGTCGTGCTGTCTGCTCTTCGTCCACCGCGTAGTCCCCGGGGAGCCGGACGAGCGCGTCCGGCTGCCCGAGGTACCGCACTTCGACGCCGTACACCTCGCGCGCCGCTTCCGCCGAGACGTAACCCTCGACGACGTCGGCGAGCACGGCCGCCACCGGCCGCTCGCGCGGCGGCCCGTACCCACCACCGCCGGGCAACGTGACGTCCACGACGGACTCGGGCGTCAGCGTCACGCGGCTCTTCGCGGGCAGGTCCGCGCCGCCGTGCAAGCCGAACCGGCCGGCCGCACCAGGGCATCCACCGTCCACGCCGGACGCGGCGGCGCGCACCCGGTCGACGTTCCCGTTGACGCTCCAGGAAGTCACGCCGAGTGCGCCCATCGTGGTCACCTGTCCGAGTCCGCCGCGGAACCGGCCCGCGCCGCCGGAGTCGGTCCGCAGCGCGCGGGAGTGCTGGACGAGCGGCGCCATGGTCTCGATCACCTCGGTCGGCGTCGAGCGCAGTCCACTCGGGAATCCCGTGGTGTTCAGGCCGTCCTTGTCCACGCGGGCGCCCATGCCGCCGGTCTGGAAGACGTTGAGCATGAACCCGGGGCCGCGCCAGATGGTCATCCACAGCGCGTCCGCGCTCGGCGCGATCGCCGTCCGGGGCAGGGCGCCGATCAGCAGCGACGGCAGGAAGTGCCCGATCAGGTGCCGAGACGCGACCGGCGCCGGCGGCAGGCAGTTCAGCACCGAACCTTCGGGCGCGGTGACGTGCACCGGCCGGAACGACCCGGCGTTGTGCGGCACCTCCGGCGAGATCGCCGCCTTGACCGCGAACGACGCGTACGCCCGCGTGTAGTTCAGGACGACGTTGATCCCGCGACGGCTCTGCGGCGACGAGCCCGCGAAGTCGAGGCTGATCTCGTCACCGTCCACAGTGGCCGTCACGCGCAGGACGACGTCTTCGTCGTCGAAGCCGTCGGTGATGATCTCGTTCGTGTACGTCCCGTCCGGCAGTTCGCGCAGCGCGTCGCGCAAGGCCTTTTCGGACCGGTTCATGATCTCGGCGGCGACGTCGTCGAGGGTGTCGAGGCCGAACTCGTCCAGCAGGCGCAGCAGGCTCGCCGCGCCGACTTCGTTGCCGGTGACCTGCGCGTACAGGTCGCCGATGGTCTCCTCCGGCGTCCGGACGTTCGCCCGGATCAGCCGTTCCAGGTCGGCGTTGACCTCGCCCGCGCGCAGGAACTTCATGATCGGCAGCCGCAAGCCCTCTTCGAAGACCTCGTGGGCCTCGGCCGACACCAGCCGCCCGCCGATGTCGGGCGCGTGGCAGCACGACGCGAACCACGCGACCAGCCTGCCGTGCCGGAACACCGGGGTCGCCACCGTGATGTCGTTGATCTGCCCGGCCGTCTGCCACGGGTCGTTGGTCAGCAGCACGTCCCCGGGTTCGAGCGTCTCCGGCGGGTACGCGGCGGCGAAGTGGTGCATGCCGGTCGCCATCGCGTTGATGTGTCCCGGCGTGCCGCCGACGGACTGGCCGATCATCTCGCCGCGCGAGTCGAACACGGCGCACGCCAGGTCGAGCGATTCCCGCACCACCGCGGAGAAGGCCGTGTTGACCAGCGCGTTCTGCTGCTCGGCGAGGATCGAGTGCAGGCGGTTGCCGAACAGCCCGACGACGATCGGGTCGGTGCCCATTGCCGCCTCCGCGGGAAAAAGTGCGTCGGCGGGGCTCACACCGTCACCTCCAGGCTCCCGTCGGACCGGACGACGCAGTGCGCGTCCGGTGGGATGACCACAGTGGACTCGCGTTCCTCCACAATGGCCGGTCCGTCCACCCGGGTCCCCGGCGCCAGCCGGTACCGATCGAACACCGCCGTGTCGGCAAATCCCCCTGCCGATGGGAAGTAGGCCTTGCGGGTCCCCTTGCGCGCGTCTCCCGGGGAAGCCCCGGCGGCGAGCCGCAACGTGACGTCCGGCGCGGGGCCGCTCGAGACGACCCGCCAGTTCAGCACCTCGACGCCGACTTCGGGTCCGGTGCGCCGGTAGAGCGTGCGATAGGTGCGGGTGAACTCGTCGATCAGCGTTCCGGGCCAGCTGCCGCCGTGGACCGGGACGCGGATCTCGTAGCCCTGCCCGGCGTACCGCATCTCGGCGATGCGCCGGTGCGTCACCTCCACGACCCCGGACTTCGCCAGCAACGCGGCGCCCTCGGCCTCCATCTCGGCGAACAGCGCGTCGACCTGCGCCCACTCCAGGTCGTGCACGGCCGCGCGAGCCGAGCGCACGAAGTCGAACGCCAGCGGCGCGGTGAGGAAACCCGCGGCGCTGAGCACCCCGGCGGCGGGTGGCGCGACGACGGACGGCGCTCCGAGCGCCCGTGCGACGCCGGCGCCGTGCACCGGACCCGCCCCGCCGAAGGTGTACATCGGCAGCTTCGCCGGGTCGTGCCCGCGCTCGACGGCGTGTACGCGAGCAGCGTTGGCCATGTCCTCGTTGACACTGGTGTGGATGCCCCAGGCGGCCTCTTCGACGCTCAAGCCGAGCGGACGGGCGATCTTCTCGTGGAGCGCTGCTTTGGCGGCCTCGGCGTCCAGGCGCATGCCGCCGCCGAGGAAGTAGCCCGGGTCGAGGTAGCCGAGGACGAGGTCGGCGTCGGTGACCGTCGGCTCGGTGCCGCCGCGGCCGTAGCAGACCGGGCCGGGCTCGGATCCCGCCGAATCGGGACCGACGGTCAGCAGGCCCATTGCGTCGATCCGCGCGATCGACCCGCCGCCGACGCCGATCTCGATCATGTCGGTGACCGGGACCCGCACCGGCAGCCCGGAGCCGGGCAGCAGCCGGTACTTGCGGTCCACTTCGAACTGGTGGGTGACCAGCGGCTCGCCCCCGGCGATCAGGCACAGCTTCGCGGTGGTGCCACCCATGTCGAAGGCCAGCAGGTCCGGCGGCCCGATCGCGGCCGCCGCCAGCGCGCCGCCCGCCGGGCCGGACTCGAGGATCCGGATCGGATAACGAGCGGCGGTGTCCACAGTGGCCAGTCCGCCGTTGGAGAGCATGATGTGCGGCGCGCGGGTGACCCCCAGCCGCTGCAGCCGCAGTTCGAGGTCGCGCAGGTACCGCTCGGTGAGGTCCTGGACGTAGACGTTGGCGACCGTGGTCGACGCGCGCTCGAACTCGCGGATCTCCGGCACGACGTCGGAAGACAGCGCCACCCTGAGTGAAGGCGCGACCTCGGCGAGGATCTCCGCCGTCCGGCGTTCGTGCGCCGGGTTGGTGAAGGAGTGCAGGAAGCAAACCGCGACGGCCTCGATCCCGCGGTCCGCCAGCTCCCGCCCGAGCCTGGCGACGTACTCCTCGTCGAGTCCCGTGTGGACGGACCCGTCGGCGAGGATCCGCTCCGGGACGTCGAACCGCAGGTGCCGCGGCACGAGCGGCGCGGGCAGTTCCAGGTGCAGGTCGTACAGCTCGTACCGGTGCTCGCGGCGCATCTCCAGGACGTCGCGGAAGCCGGCGGTCGCGAGCAACGCGGTCCGCGCGCCCTTGCGCTCGATCAGCGCGTTGGTGACCAGCGTCGTCCCGTGCACCACCTGCTCGACGGTTCCGACGTCCGAAAGCAGCGTGGCCAGACCTTCTTCGACCGCCCGCGCGGGCTCGTCGTGCGTGGTGAGGACCTTGTGGACGGCGACGATCCCGGTCGCGTCCACCGCGCAGAGGTCGGTGAACGTGCCGCCGATGTCGACGCCGATCCTCATGTCCGGTACCACCGCGGCGAGGTGTTCAGCGGCGGCTTCAGCTTCGCCTTCACGACCAGCACGTTCGGCTCGTCCGACTCGACGAACTCGCCGAGCAGCCGCCGGAACGCCCGCCCGAACCCGGAGACGCGGTCGGCGTGCACCCCGAACGACCGCGCCAGGCCGACGAAGTCCGGGCTGTCCCAGTCGACCCCGCGGTGCGGCAGGCCCTCGCGGTCCTGGTCGTAGCGCAGCATCCCGTAGCCGCCGTCGTCGACGAGGACGACCGTGACCGGCAGCTGTTCCTGCGCGAGCGTGGCCAGGTCGCCGCAGCCGTAGAGGAACCCGCCGTCGCCGGTGATGCAGATCGCGCGCCCGGTGCCGGCCGCGGCCGCGCCGAGCGACGCCGGGAAGCCGTAGCCGAGGGTGCCCCAGCCCATCGGGTAGGCGAGCTTGCGCGGCGCCCGCACCCGGTGGAAGCCGCCGACCCAGTACCCGGCGACGCACATGTCCGAGACCAGCACCGCGTCCGTCGGCAGCACCTCGTCTAAAGTGGACAGGAAGTCGTAAGCCTGCGGTTCCTCGTCGCGGATCCGCTGGCGCACGCGCCGGCCGATGCCGGCCAGCCGCAGCGTGATGTCGTCGAGCCCGTCCCGCTGCTTCGGCAGCAGCCGCTCGACGATCGAGCGCGCGTCCCCGACGAGCGTGAGGTCGGGCCGGTAGTTCTTGGCGGCGTCGTCGGCGTCGACGTTGATCGCGATGAGCCGGGGCGGCTTGGGCATCCGCCAGTTCTGCGTCATCAGGCCGTCGAAGTCGGTGCCGATGGCGAGCACGACGTCCGCCTCGTCCCACAGCTCGCCGACCTCCGGCGTGTGCACGGGGTTCGGCGCCAGGCACGGGTGGTCGAGCGGGAGCAGGCCGCGGGCGGCGAAGGTGGTGATCACCGGCGCGGCGAGCTTCTCCGCGAGGGCGCCGATCGCGTCGCCGGCCCCCGAACGCAGTGCGCCGCCGCCGGCCCAGATCAGCGGGTGCCGCGCGTCCGACAGCATCGCCTCGGCCCGCGCGAGATCCGGGACGTCGACGTCGGGCTTGCGGTGCGGCGCGGGCGGACGGCGGTGCGGCACGCTCTCGCGCAGGTAGTCGGTGGGCACGCCGAGGTAGACCGGGCCGCTCTGCGGCAGTTGCGCGAGCCGGGCGGCGCGGTGGACGGTGGTGCCGATCTGGTCGGGCGCCCGCACGGTGAAGCCGCCCTTGGTCACCGGCGCGAACATCGCCTGCTGGTCGGAGGTCTCGTGCAGCACGCCGCGGACGACGCCGGGCCGCCGCAGCGCCGAGGGGATGTCGGTGGCGATGACGAGCACCGGCGCGGCGGACGCCATGGCCTCGCCGACCGCGCCGAGCGTGTTGGCAGCGCCCGGGCCGGTGGTCACGAGGGCGACGCCGAGCTTGCCGGTGGCGCGGGCGTAGCCGTCGGCGGCGTACCCGGCGGTCTGTTCGTGGCGGACGCCGATGAGCTTGATGCGGGTTTCACCGAGCGCCTCCCACAGTGGCAGGTTGTGCACCCCCGGAAGGCCGAAGACGATCTCCGTTCCCAGCGCTTCCAGCGCGTCCACCAGCTCCCGAGCACCACTCACAGCCACGGCTCGGATACTGCCAGATCGTTCAACGATCTGGCAATCGGCCCCTAGACGATGTTGTGCTCGGCGCTCGTGGTGCCCGCGGCGAACCGGCGGACGTCGAGTTCCGCGATGTCCACCGCCGGCTGCCGGCCCAGGTAGAGGTCCCGGATCAGCTCGCCGGCGGCCGGGCCCATCTGGAAGCCATGCCCCGAGAAGCCGGTCGCGTAGAAGAACCGCGGCAACAGGACGCTTTCCCCGATGATCTGGTTGCGGTCCGGCGTCATTTCGTACAGCCCGGCCCAGGCCGTCCGGATGCCGGCGTCGAGCACGGCCGGGATCCGGCGGCCCGCCAGCTCCGCCAGCCGCGGCAGCCACTCGCCCGGCTCGTACCGCGTGCCGAAGCCCGGGAAGCCGTCGTCCTCGCTGAACGACATCGCCAGGCCGGGCCCCTCGCGGTGGCAGTAGAACGCCGAGGGCAGCTCGATGGTCAGCGGCACGTGTTCCGGCAGCCCGGGCACCGGCCCGGTGAACACGACCTGCCGCCGGAACGGGCGCACCGGCAGGTCCAGCCCGGCCAGCTCGCCGATCCGTCCCGACCACGCGCCGGCCGCGCACACCACCGCGCCGGTCCGGACGAACCCCGCCGTCGTGTTAACGCCGGCTAACGTGTCGCCGTCGCGCTCGATCCCGGTGACCTCGATCTTGGTTCGCAGCTTCGCGCCGTGCGCGCGGGCGGCTCTCGCGTAGCCCTGGACGACGGCGTCCGGCGTCGCCTTCGCGTCGTCCGGCGACCAGAGGGCCGCGACGATCCCGTCTCGTTCTATCAGGGGGAGAACAGCCTGCGCTTCCGCGGGATCAAGCAGGTGGCTGCGGACCCCGTACTCGCGCTGCAGCTCCGCGCAATGTCCGATTGCGGACACGTCCGCCGGGTCGGTGAGCAGGTACAGGTAGCCGTCGCGCCGGAAGTCGATCTCGACGCCGAAGTCGCGGGAGAAAGCGCTGTACGCGGCGAGCCCGCGCAGTCCCAGCTCGACGTTGACACGGGTGGTGAACGACGACCGGATGCCGCCCGCGGCTTTGGCCGTCGAGCCGCCGCCCAGCTCGCCGCGCTCGAGCAGCAGCACGTCGACACCGGCCTCGGCGAGCCGGAAAGCGCAGCTCACGCCGATCACGCCACCGCCGATCACGACGCATTCGGCCATCTGTGGCACGGACGTTTCCCCGGCGCCGCCGACGGTCATACTCGCCAGAGTAGAACGTGATCCACCCGCGGGCGCCGAGCGCGTAGAGTCGGCGTGCCGAGCGCGGAAGGTGATGTCCCATGGCGATGATGCCCGTGACCGACTCGATGTTCCTCCTGGTCGAAACGCGCGAGCATCCGATGCACGTGGGCGGGCTGCAGCTGTTCAAGAAACCCGACGGCGCCGGCCCGGAGTACCTGCGCGACATCCGCGGTTCGCTGCTGGAGTCGGACAACATGCGCTCGGTGTTCCGGCGCCGCCCCGCCCGGCCGGTGAACACGGTGGGGCACGTCGCCTGGTCCACCGACGCCGACCTCGAACTCGACTACCACTTCCGGCACTCGGCGCTGCCGCGGCCGGGCCGCATCCGCGAGCTGCTGGAACTGACCGGCCGCTGGCACAGCACCCTCCTCGACCGGCACCGGCCGCTCTGGGAGACCCACCTCGTCGAGGGGCTGGACGACGGCCGGTTCGCCGTCTACACCAAGGTCCACCACGCCCTGATGGACGGCGTCTCGGCGTTGCGCCAGCTGCAGGGCACGCTGTCGGACGATCCCGCGGACCTGGACTGCCCGCCGTGGTGGGGCACCCGACGCAAGCCCGGTGGTGAGCGCGAGAAGCGCCCGCGATCGCTGCTCGGGACGGCGAGGAAGACGGCCAACCAGCTCGCGAGCCTGGCGCCGGCCGCGATGAAGGTGGCGCGCGAGGCGTTCGGTGAACACACGTTAACGCTGCCGGGCCAAGCGCCGAGGACGATGCTCAACGTCCCGATCGGCGGCGCGCGGCGGTTCGCGGCGCAGTCGTGGTCACTGGACCGCGTCCGGAAGGTGGCCACGGCGGCCGGGGTGTCGCGCAACGACGTCGTGCTCGCGATGTGCTCGGGTGCGCTGCGGGACTACCTCATCGAACAGCGCGCGCTGCCGGACGCGCCGTTGATCGCGATGGTGCCGGTGTCGCTGCGCCGCCAGAACGACCCCGGCGAGGCGGCGGGCAACAACATCGGCGCACTGCTGTGCAACCTGGCCACCGACCTGCCGGACGCGGGCAAGCGGCTCGTCACGATCCACCAGTCGATGCGCAACGGCAAGCGGCTGTTCTCGGAGCTGACGCCGTTGCAGACGCTGTTGTTATCGGCCGTTAACGTCGCACAGCTCGGCGTCTCGCCGATCCCCGGCGTCGTCAAGAACACGCGACCGCCGTTCAACCTGGTGATCTCGAACGTGCCCGGCCCGCGCAAGCAGATGTACTGGAACGGCGCCCAGCTCGACGGCATCTACCCGGCTTCGGTGCTGCTCGACGGCCAGGCCGTGAACATCACGCTGACCAGCAACGGCGACAACCTGGACTTCGGCGTCACCGGCTGCCGCCGCAGCGTCCCGCACCTGCAGCGGATCCTGACCCACCTCGACACGGCCCTGGTGGAACTCGAAGCCGCGGTGCGGTAGCCCGCTCACCGGCTCCCCCATCGGAAGGAATCTTTCCGAACTCGCTGGTCAGTCCGCTCCGGACGCTCCTAGGGTGGCGATGGTCACCCCAGGAGAGAGGAGCAGGACATGCTCGAGGAGTGGACGACCCCGGACTTCGTCGAATACGAAACCCCCATGGAGGTCACCGCTTACGCGGCCCGCATGGCGGACTGACGGATGCTGGTCGAGCCACTTCCGGAAAGCGCATTCATCGACGAGCTGCGCGGACTTTCCGGCCGGTACTGGGGAACGCACCCGTTCCACCGCCGGCTGCACGCGGGCGAGCTCGACGAGCGCGCGCTGCGGCTCTGGGCGGCGAACCGCTGGTACTACCAGTGCGTGCTGCCCCAGAAGGACGCGGCGATCATCAGCAACTGCCCATTGCCGGAGATCCGCCGCCAGTGGCTCGACCGGATCGTCTACCACGACGGCGCGAGCGCCGGCACCGGCGGGATCGAACGCTGGCTGCGGCTCTGCACGGCGGTCGGCCTGGACCGGGACGAGGTTCTCGACGAACGGCACGTCGTCCCCGGCGTCCGGTTCGCCGTCGACGCATACGTGACTTTCGCGCGCACGAAACCGTGGTGGGAAGCCGTCGCCTCGGGGCTGACCGAAATGTTCGCCGGGCACCTGATGCAGCAGCGCGTCGCGGACATGCTCGCGCACTATTCCTGGATCTCGCGCGAAGACCTCGCCTACTTCACCAACCGCATCGACAAGGTTTCCGGCGAAGGCAAGGACACCCTCGACATCGTCGTCCACCACTGCGTCACGCGGGAGCAGCAGGACCGCGCGATCGCCGCGTTGTCGTTCAAGTGCGACGTGCTGTGGTCGATGCTGGACGCGGTCGAACGGGCGGCCGCGTGATCACCGCCGATTCGGTCCCGCAGCTCCGGCGCGGTGTCCGATTGTCCTTCGACCACGTCCGGGAGACGCACGTCCTGCTGTTCCCCGAAGGCGTCCTGGTCCCGAACCCGACGGCGGCGGCGGTGCTCGAGCTCTGCGACGGCGCCCGGTCCGTCATCGAGATCACGACGGCGCTTTCCCGGCGCTACTCCGGCGTGCTCGAGCAGGACGTCCTCGCGGTACTGACGCGGCTGGGCGAACGGCGGGTCGTCGCATGGACGTGAGCCCGCCGCTCGGCCTGCTCGCCGAGCTGACCCACCGCTGTCCGCTGCACTGTCCTTATTGCTCGAACCCGGTGGAACTGACCACCCGAGACGCCGAGCTGTCCACCGACGACTGGCTGTCGGTGCTGTCCCAGGCCCGCGAGCTGGGCGTGCTGCAGGTGCACATGTCCGGCGGCGAACCCCTGCTCCGGCCGGACCTGCCCGAGCTGGTCGGGCACGCGAGCGGGCTCGGCTGCTACGTCAACCTGGTCACGTCGGGGCTCGGCCTGACGTCGTCACGGCTCGACGACCTCGTCGAGCGCGGACTCGCGCACGTCCAGCTGTCGGCGCAGGGCGCGACGCGGGAGCGGTCCGATCTGCTGGCCGGCGCCAAGGCGTTCGACCGGAAGCTCGCCGCGGCTTCTCTGGTGAAGTCGTCCGGGCTGCCGCTGTCGCTGAACGTGGTTCTGCACCGGCGCAACCACGACCAGCTCGCCGGGATCATCGAGCTGGCCGAGCGGATGGGTGCCGACCGGCTGGAACTGGCGAACACGCAGTACTACGGCTGGGCGCTGCGCAACCGGGACGCGCTGATGCCGACTCCGGCGCAGCTCGCCGCGGCCGAGCCGGTGGTGCGCGCGGCCGTTGCCCGATTGCGGGGCACGATGGAGATCGTCTACGTCGTCGCCGACTACCACGAGCCGTACCCGAAGCCGTGCATGTACGGCTGGGGTGCGCGGCAGCTGACCGTGGCGCCGGACGGCACCGTCCTGCCGTGCCCGGCGGCGTCGGCGATCTCGACGCTTTCCCTCTCGTCCGTGCGGGACACCCCGCTCGCCGAGATCTGGTACCGCTCCCCGTCGTTCAACGCCTACCGCGGCGAGGAGTGGATGTCCGAGCCTTGCAGCACGTGCGACCGCCGCGGGCTCGACTTCGGCGGTTGCCGCTGCCAGGCGTTCCTGCTCACCGGCGACGCCGCGGCGACCGACCCGGTGTGCTCGCGATCGCCGCAGCGTGGCGTCGTGGACCTGGTGCTCGCCCGTCCTCCGGCCGCCGACCTGGTCATGCGCCGGTGAAGGTGATCCTGCTCGGCACCGCCGCGGGCGGCGGGTGCCCGCAGTGGAACTGCGCGTGCCGCCTCTGCGTTTCCGGACTGCCGCCGCGCTCGCAGGACTGCGTCGCGATCAGCGCGGACGGCGCGGGCTGGTACCTGCTCAACTGCTCACCCGACATCCGCGCCCAGATCCTCGGGACACCGGAGCTGCGCGCCGGGCCGGGCCCGCGCGAGATCCCGCTGCGCGGAGTACTGCTCACCGACGCGGAACTCGACCACTCGCTGGGCCTGCTGATGTTGCGCGAGTCGGGCGGGCTCCCGGTGTGGGCACCGGAGCCGGTGCTGTCCGCGCTGTCCCCCTTCCGCACCATCGTCGACGGCTACGGCGGCTGGACCTGGTTATCGGCCGTTAACATCCCCAGGCTGCGCGTCGACGTGCTGCCGGTCAGTGACAAGCGACCGAAGTACGTCCCGGCTGGTGCAGCGGACGGCCCGTGGGTGGTGGCCTACCGGATCGAGGACAGCACGACGGGCGGCGTGCTGGTATACGCGCCGTGCCTGCGCAGCTGGCCCGCCGGGTTCGACGCTTTCGTCGCGGACGCGGACCTGGTGCTGCTGGACGGGACGTTCCACGCGCCGGACGAGATGGCCGGCGTCGGCGGACCGGACCAGCTCGCGATGGGGCACCTGCCGATCACGGCGAGCCTGGCCCAGATCGCTGGGCGAGCGGGGCACTGGGCGTTCACGCACGTTAACAACACGAACCCGGTGCTGGATCCGGCATCCCCCGAGCACTCGGCCGTGCTGGCCGCCGGTGCCGCATTGCCGGCGGACGGCACCTGTTACGAGCTTTAGCCAAGGAACCCCCAAATAACCCTTTGACGGTGCTGTCAGACTCGGGACATGCCCCACGACCACCTCCGGGTCCTGGCCCACCCGCTCCGCCTGCGGATCCTGTCGCTGCTGACGGGCACCCCGCTGAGCGCGGCCGAGGCGGCGCGCGAACTCGGCGAGACCCAGGCGAACGTCAGCTATCACGTCCGCCGCCTGCACGACGCGGGCCTGCTGGAGGTGACGGAGGAGGTCCGCATCCGCGGCGGCCGGGCGAAGCGCTACCGCCACAAGCCGGACTCCGGCAAGCACTTGACCAGCCGCGACCCGGCCGAAGAACAGCTCCTGACGAAGGCGATCGCGGACGAGCTCCTCCGTCGGGCCGGGCAACGCGCCGCGGACCGTCCGGCGTCGCTGACGGACGCCGAGTTGTGGGTGGATCCGGAGGTGTGGTCGCGGCTGCTGAAGCAGGCCACGGCACTGAGCGTGGAGCTCCACGACGCGGCGCAGCCCCCTCGAACGCCCGGGACAGTGCGGGTCAGCGCCAGTGTGGCGCTGTTCGAACTCACCGCACCTGCTGACGGAGGTGAGGTGTGACGGTTCCGTACCCGCGTCCCGCTCACGCGGTCCGACCGGAGCTCACCGCGCCGCCGTTCCGCACTCCAGCACGTCCCGATCGCCCCGTCCGACCGGAGGAGCTTCCGTGACCACGCCCCTGCTCGCCCCGCTGCGGGAAGCTCGCTTCCGCGCCCTCGTCACCGGGCGGACGTTCGCCGACTTCGCCAATGCCGTCGCGCCGTTCGCACTCGCGTTCGCCGTGGTCGACCTCACCGGGTCGGCCGTCGACCTCGGCATCGTCGTCGGGGCGCGGTCACTCGCCAACGTGCTGCTCGTCCTGTTCGGCGGGATGCTGGCCGACCGGCTGCCTCGGTCGGTCATCCTGCAGGGCACCGAAACCGCCGCCGCCCTCACGCAGGCGGCCATCGCCGCGAGTGTCCTCTGGGGATTCGCGTCCGTCCCGCTGCTGGTCGGGCTCAGCCTGGTCAACGGGGCCGTCTCGGCGATCTCGCTGCCCGCCGCCGCTTCGCTGACGCCGTTGACCGTGCCGGGGTCCCTGCTCGCCCAGGCGAACGCGCTGGTCCGGCTGCTGTCGAACGCCGGCCGCATCGCCGGCGCCGGGCTCGCCGGGGTCCTCGTCGCCTTCGCCGGCTCGGGCTGGGCACTCGGCGGGAACTCCGTGCTGTTCCTCGCCGCCGCGCTGGCCTACAGCCGGATCCGGCTGCCGCGCACCGAACGGCTCCCCGGCCGCCGACCACTCGCCGAACTCACCGAAGGCTGGCGCGAGTTCCGCTCACGGTCCTGGGTGTGGCTCGTGGTGCTGCAGTTCATGATCGTCAACGCGGTCATCGCGGGTGCGCTGCTGGTGATCGGCCCGCTGGTCGCCGACGACACCTTCGGCCGCACCGGCTGGGGCCTCGCGCTGGCCGTCCAGACCGCCGGCTCCCTGCTCGGCGGCGTCATCGCCGCGCACTGGCAGCCCCGGCGGATGCTGCTGGTCGGCGTCGCGCTGGTCATGGCCGAGGCGCTGCCGATGCTGGCCCTCGGCGAAACGCCGTACCTGCTGCCGCTGCTGGCGGCGATGTTCCTTTCGGGCGTGACGATCGAGCAGTTCGCCGTCGCGTGGGACGTGTCGCTGCAGGAAAACATCCCGCCGGACAAGCTCGCCCGCGTCTATTCCTACGACATGCTCGGCTCGTTCGTCGCGATGCCGCTCGGCCAGATCACCGCCGGTCCGCTGGCGGAGTACGCCGGCCGCGAGGCGACGCTGCTCGGAGGCGCGGCACTCGTCGTCGGCGCGACCGCGCTCGTGCTGTGCAGCCGCCAGGTGCGAACCCTGGTCCGGCGCGCGCCGGTCAGCCCGGGCGCACCAGGATGAAGTTCAGCAGGCTCGCGCTGAACACGATTTCGCCGCCGCCGTCGACGAGTTCGACGCGGGTGCGCACCAGCCCGCGGTCGGGTTTCGAACGGGAGCGCCGCGCCTCGGTGACGATGGCCCGCAGCCGTAGCACGGCGCCCGGACGCACCGGACGCGGCCAGCGCAGTTCGTCGACGCCCGGGCTGCCCAGGCTGGACACAGTGGACAGGTAGTGGTCCGCGTACAGCCGCATCATCAGGCTCGCCGTGTGCCAGCCGCTGGCGATCAGCCCGCCGAACGGACCATTCGCTGCCACGGCCGGGTCGGCGTGGAAGTCCTGCGGGTCGTAGCGCCGGGCGAACTCGACGATCTCGGCCTCGGTCACCGCGACGCTGCCGCAGTCGTAGGTGACGCCCGGGACGTAGTCCTCGAAATAACGATCGATCACGGCCGCAGGGTGCCACAGGAAATGTTCGATCCGGAGCGAAAGGTTCCGCGGCTACGCTGACGCGATGCCCGCCGAGCCGGACATCGCGTCGGTCGCCCAGGCCATCGGCGAGCCGGCGCGCGCAGCCATGCTGCTGCAGCTGATGGACGGCGACGCACACACCGCCCGGGCCTTGGCGGCGGTCGCCGGGATCGCGCCGTCCACGGCGAGTCCCACCTGCGCCGCCTGTGCGAGACGGGTCTCGTCGAGGTGGCCGAAGCAGGTAGACGACGCCTCCACCGGCTCGCCGGCCCGGAGGTGGCCGAGTTGGTGGAGGCCTTGGCGGCAATCGCCCCACCTCGGCTGCCGGAACGGCTCCAGCCCACCCCACCCGCAGGACCGTTGCTGCGGGCCCGCGCGTGCTACGGCCACCTGGCCGGCCAGCTGGGCATCGACGTCGCCGTGGCGCTGCGCGAGGACGGAGTCGTCGGCGACCTGACGCCGGGCGAGACAGGCGTGCTGCACACTTTCGACCACCCGCTGCTGGCGGCGCTGGGCATCGGCGGGCTGCCGGGCGCAGGACCGGCCGTGCGGGGGTGCCTGGACTGGTCCCATCGGAAGGTGCACCTCGCGGGAGCACTGGGAGCCGCACTGCTGACGGCGCTGCTGGGCGCCGGCTGGGTACGCCGCCGCCCAGGTGGGAGGGCCCTGCGCATCACCGAAGCCGGACGGCGCCGGCTCGGCGAGTTCGGCCTCGTCTGAGGTGTGGCCACAGCCCGGATTCGGTCTCGGACATGGTCTCGGCCCCGGCCGACCGCTGCGTTGTCCACAGTCGTGCCCGAATGTGGACAACTCCAGCGCCGAGCCGTCGGAAAGCCAGGATTGACGCGACTCGCCGATAGAATGGGCTGGGGGCAACCCCCGGGACAGGGTGGGCCCTGCCCGGCCGGTTCTTTCCCGCAAGCGCGTTGCCGCTACCGGACCACGCGTTACCTACCGGCCGACGCGGGGGCCTGACGTGAGGTCCCGGTGGCCGTCGAGGCGCCACCAGCTCTCCAGCGTCTCCCGCAGCGCCTTCAGCAGCTCGCCGCCCGTTTCCAGCGGGACCAGCGCCGCCTTGCCGTCGTCCACCCTCAATGCCGCGGACAGCCGGTCACCCTGCTCGATCAGGCCGACCACCACACGGGTCGGTTTCCCGGTGACGTCGACTGTCGGGATGGCTCGTTCGCAGCGCCAGCCTTGAGCGTTCACCCGGCCGACAGTGGCACAGCTTTCCCCGCCGCGGACCGGGTTTCACCCTCAAGTGTGGTCAGGCGGCGGCCCAGGGCCGCACTTCCTCCAGGAGTTTCGCCACGGCCAGCACGAGGTCGTCCGAGTGCCGGGGCCCGACGATCTGCAGGCCGACCGGCAGCCCCGCCGACGTGCGGCCGGCCGGCACGCTGATCGCCGGCTGCTGGGTCATGTTGAACGGGTACGTGAACGGCGTCCACTCCGGCCACTCGCTCAGCCCGCTGCCCGGCGGCACGTCCTGCCCCGCCTCGAACGCCGCGATCGGGACGGTCGGGGTGATCAGCACGTCGTAGCGGGTGTGGAACTCGCCCATCAGGATGCCCAGCGCGGCCCGCTCGGCGGTCGCGTCGAGGTAGTCGCTCGCCGTCCACGTCCGGCCCAGCTCCCAGACCTTGCGCAGGCCGGGGTCGGTCCGCGCCTCGGAACCCGGCGGGAACGTATCGAGCAGCTTCGCCGCACCCGAGGACCACAGGATGTCGAACGCCGGCTTCGGGTCGGCGAACCCCGGGTCGGTCTCCTCGATGTGCAGGCCCGCGTCGTCCAACGCGCGGACCGCCGCCACGACGATCGCGGCCACCTCCGGGTCGACGTCGACGTAGCCGAGCGTCGGCGAGAACGCCGCGATCAGGCCGCGCACGTCCCGCCGGACCGCCTCGCGGAACGACGCCACCGGCGGTGCCAGCGCGGCCGGGTCGCGGTGGTCCGGCATCGACAGCACGTCCAGCAGCAGCGCGGTGTCGTCGACCGACCGCGCCATCGGGCCGGCGTGCGAGAGCGGGCCGAACGGGCTCGCCGGATACAGCGGGATCCGGCCGTGGGTCGGCTTGAGCCCGACGATCCCGCAGAACGACGCCGGGATCCGCACTGAGCCGCCGCCGTCCGTGCCGACGGACAGCTCGCCCATCCCGGCCGCGACGGCCGCGGCGCTGCCGCCGCTCGACCCGCCCGCGGTCTTCGACGGGTCGGCCGGGTTGCGCGTGATGCCACACAGCGGGCTGTCGGTCACGCCCTTCCACGCGATCTCGGGGGTGGTCGTCTTGCCCAGGAGCACCAGGCCGGCCTCGCGCATCCGCGCGGCGACGGGGCTGTCGACGTCCCACGGCTGGTCCGGGCTGATGCTCTTCGAACCCCGGACGGTCGGCCAGCCCTGGGTGAGGAACATGTCCTTGATCGAGGACGGCACGCCGTCGAGCCAGCCGATCGGATTGCCGTCGCGCCAGCGGATCTCGGACGCCTTGGCCTGCTCCAGCGCCCGGTCGGCGTCGACGAGGCAATAGGCGTTGCACTCGCCGTCGCGGGCTTCGATGGCCTGCAGCGCGTTCTGCGTCGCTTCGATCGGTGACAGCTCACCGGTCGCGTAGGCGGCGACGAGTTCGCTGGCGGTCAGCATCCTGTCGTTCATCCGGCTCCCTGGTTCCCCGACGGCACGTAGCCGAGTGTCTTGTCGACGACATTGCGCAGCGGCTCCCCAGCGCGCCAACGGCGGAAGTTCTCGGTGAACACCTCGACCAGCGTGGTGCGCCAGCCGACGAAATCCCCGGACATGTGCGGCGAGACCAGCACGTCCGGCATCGTCCACAGCGGGCTTTCGGAAGGCAGCGGCTCGGTGTCGAACACGTCGAGCGCGGCGCCGGCAATGGTGCGGTTCTCGAGCGCCGCGACCAGGTCGGACGTCACCACCAGCTCGCCGCGGCCGACGTTGACGAACCGCGCCGACGGCTTCATCGCGGCGAACGCGCGCGCGTCGAACATGCCCTTGGTGTGCTCGGTCAGCGGCGCGACGGCGACGACGTAGTCGGCGTGCGGCAGGAACTCCGTAAGCCGCGCGGACTCGTGGACGACGCCGAAGTCCGGGTCACCGATGCGCTCGCGGCGCCCGGCACCGCTCACCCGCATCCCGGCCGCGCGCAGCAGCCGCGCGATGGCCCGGCCGATCGGCCCGGTGCCGACGACGACCACCTCACGCCCGGCGATCCGCTCGCTCTCCCGGTGCAGCCAGCGACCTTCGCGCTGCAGGTCGTGCGAGCGCGCGAAGTCCTTCGCGAAGGCGAGCACCACCCCCAGCACGTACTCGGCGATGGCGTCGTCGAAGACGCCGCGCGAGTTGGTCAGGACCACGTCGCTCTCCCGCAGTCCGGGGAACAGCACCGGGTCGACCCCCGCGCTGGCGATGTGCAGCCACCGCAGCCGGTCGGCCGCGTGCCACGCACCAGGCACCGCCGTGGAGAGGAAGTCGTAGACGAAGAGCGCGTCCGCTCCGGACAACGCTTCGGCCAGGCCTGCCGCGTCCGTGTAACGCACGACCGCCCCGGATTCGACAGCACGCATGTCCGGTGGGCGGGACTCGCCACAGAGCACTGCCAGGACGGGAGCTTCCCGGTCTTCCGAGGCGATCACGTTGACACGGTAAAAGTCACTCGTATGATTGTCAACAATCCGAGGAACGACCCCCGGAGCACCGGACGTGTCACGTACAGACGTATTCCGGAGGCTGAGCCTTGGATTTCGACTTCCTGGCGTTCGAGGGCCCGCTGGCGCAACGCGGCATCGGGGTGATCGCCCCCTTCGACCTCGCGCTGGAGCGCGAGCTCTGGCGCTGGGTACCGATGGAGGTGTCCCTCCACCTCGCCCGCACGCCGTACGAGCCGGTCCCGGTCAGCATGGAGATGGCCCGCCTCGTCAGCGACAGCCATCACCTGGCCAGCGCCACCCGGGACGTGCTGCACGTCGAGCCCGAGGTCGTCGCCTACCTCTGCACGTCGGGCAGCTTTGTCAACGGCGTCGACTACGAGCGGTCGCTGACCAAGGCGATCTGCGACGCCGGCGCGCCGGACGCCGTCACCACCTCGGGCGCACTGGCCGAGGTACTGACCCAGCTCGACCTCCACCGCGTCTCGGTGCTCACGCCGTACGACGCCGACCTCACCCGCGCCCTGCACGACTTCCTCGCCGAACTGGGCGTCGAGACCGTGGCCAGCGACCACCTCGGGCTGGGCGGCGGGATCTGGAAGGTCAGCTACCGGACCATCGCCGAGCGCATCCTCGCCGCCGACCACGGCGACGCCGAAGCGATCTTCGTCAGCTGCACCAACCTCCCCACCTACGACCTGATCGAGCCACTGGAAGCCGCCCTCGGCAAGCCGGTGCTCACCGCGAACCAGCTGACGATGTGGGCGTGCCTGCGCCGGATGAACCTCCCCATCGTCGGACCCGGAAGGTGGCTTCGTGACGTGTCGTGAAGGTATTCCTTGACCAGCCCTCTAGGATTGTCGACAATTTGCGTCCCCTCCGGAGGTTCCGTGACCACCATCGGCTTCATCTACCCCGACCACGCGGCCGAAGACGACTACCTGCTGGCCGAGCAGCTGCTCGGCGGCACGGCCGTCGACGAGGGCGACATCCGGCTGGCGGTCGAGCACATCTACGGCACCGACAAGCACGCGGTGGCCGAGCTGCTGGACCTCGGCAGCGAGGCCCGGCTCGCCGACGGAGCCGCCCTCCTCGCGAAGCACGAGCCCGCCGCGGTCATCTGGGCGTGCACCAGCGGCAGCTTCGTCTACGGCTGGGAGGGCGCCCGCGACCAGGCCGACCGCCTCGCGGCCGTCGCCGGGGTCCCGGCCTCCAGCACCTCCTTCGCGTTCGTGCACGCCGCGCAGGCCATGGACGTCAAACGAGTCGCCGTCGCCGCCAGCTACCCGGACGACATCGCCCGGCTGTTCGTGGACTTCCTCGGGGCCGGTGGCATCGAGGTCGTCTCGATGGCCAGCGCCGACATCATCACGGCCGCCGAGGTCGGCGCGATGACCCCGGAGGCCGTCGTGGAGCTCGCCGTGAGCCACGACCACCCGGACGCCGGGGCCGTCCTCGTGCCGGACACCGCCATGCGCACCCTCGGCGAGATCAACGCCGTCGAAGCCGCGCTCGGCAAGCCCGTGCTGACCGCCAACCAGGTCACGGTCTGGGAGGGCCTGCGCCTGACCGGGCAGCACCGGCTCGTCCGCTCGCTCGGCGCGCTCTTCCGCCACCTGCCGGACGGGAGAGCCTGACATGGCCCTGCCACCGGGCACATTGCCCGAGATCGAGCCGGTCAGCCGCGAGTCGACGGCCGCCGTCATCGCGCGTCAGCTACGCGACGCGATCATGACCGGCGCCCTCCCGCCCGGCACCCAGCTCGGCGAAACCGAGCTGGCGTCACGGTTCCAGGTGTCACGGGGGCCGCTCCGGGAGGCCATGCAGCATCTCGTCTCCGAAGGGCTCCTCCGCAGCGAACGGCACCGCGGGCTGTTCGTGATCGACCTCGAGCCCGGCGACGTCTACGACATCTATGCAGCTCGCTCGGCGATCGAACGCGCCGCCATGCTCCGCGCGCTGCGCGGGGACCGCGACCGGATCGCCGACCTGCTCGAACAGACCGTCGTCGAGATGGCGACCGCCGCAAGCGAAGACGACCCGAACGCGCTCTCCACCGCGGACCTCAAATTCCACGAGGTCCTCATCGACGCCTCCGGCAGCAAGCGGCTCGTCCGGATGGCCCGGACGCTCCTCATCGAGACCCGGATGTGCCTGACCGCGCTGCAGAGTACGTACCAGCGGGTCGAGGAACGTGTGGAAGAGCACACGAAGCTCATCCAGGCGCTGCGGGACGGCGACGAAGAGACGGCGCTGGCGCTGCTGGAGGCCCACATGGAGGACGCCGTGCAACGGCTTGCGCCGGGCACCAGCCTCAGGGGCGGGCACGTCCCGCCGGTGCCGGGAAACGCGTGACCGGAACGCCGCCACGCTTGATCGGAGCGCCGACGCGCGTGTTCGCAGGACCGACACCCGCGCCCGGACGGCCGGTTCGGGAACGACGAAGGACGACACACGGGCATGAACGGCCCGCGAGGGTGTCGGGAAGCAGTTGGTGGGCCGGGCGCACCTGCAGTCAGCGGCCACGACGCACCCCCAGCACCGGCTGCCCGCCTTCACCGTCGCGGAAGTCGGGTGACCACGGCCAGCGGCCCTGGTCGTCCGCGTGGACCAGTTGCAGCGCATGGATTTCCGGGCCGAACAGCGCGACCGCGAACACCAGGTGCGCCGACGGTTCCGCGAGCGCGACGACCTCGACCAGCGGGCCGCCCCGCAGCGGGATGCGTTCACCCGGCGAAGGTGGCGACGCGTGCAGGGAGTGTTCGGCCATGCCGTTGAGCAGGTCGCCCGCCGCCCGCAGGGGCAAGCCCGTCACGACCAGCTCCGGCAGGCCGAACCCGCTGAGCCCGATCGTGTAGGCCCAGGGCGGGTACAGGCCTGATCTTTCCACTCCCTGCACGAGCCAGCCCCGGTCGGCCACGCCTTCCCGGAGCAGCATCAGGTATTCGGACTGTGGCCGGTCCGGGTTGTCGCACTGCCAGCACATCGGTTTCTCCTCCCCCTCGGTGGGCTTGGGGCCACCGTGCCGGAGGGCACCGACAAAAACTCAGCCCAGCGCTTCGGCCACCGCCGTGCCGAGCCGTTCTGTGGTATCCGTGCCGCCGAGGTCCGGGGTGCGCACGCGGCCCTCGTCGAGCACCCGGTCCACTGCGGCCCGGATTGCTTGTGCGGCAAGGGTTTCGCCCACGTGTTCGACCAGCATCGCGGCCGCCAGGATCTGCGCCACGGGGTTCGCGATCCCTTGTCCGGCGATGTCCGGAGCGCTTCCGTGGACCGCCTCGAACATCGACGGGAATTCACCCGATGGGTTGATGTTGCCGGACGGTGCCATGCCGAGCCCGCCGGTGATCGCGGCCGCGAGGTCGCTCAGGATGTCGCCGAAGAGGTTCGACGCCACGACGACGTCGAGCCGGTCCGGCGCCTGGACCATCCGGGCGGCCAGGGCATCCACGTGCATCTGTTCACTGTGGACGTCCGGGAACTCCGCCGCGACCTCGGCGAAGATCTCGTCCCAGAACGGCATCGAGTGGATCAGGCCGTTGGACTTCGTCGCCGAGCAGACGCGGGAAGACCGCGTCCGGGCCAGTTCGAACGCGTACCGGATGATCCGCGTGACGCCGACGCGCGTGAAAACCGACTCCTGCAGCACGAATTCGTCGGGACGGCCGGCGTTGTGCCGTCCGCCGATCGCCGAGTACTCCCCTTCGGAGTTCTCGCGGACGATGACCAGCTCCAGCTCCTCGGCCTTCCGCCCGGCCAGCACGGACGTCGTGCCGGGCAGCAGCCGCACCGGCCGCAGGTTGACGTACTGCTGGAACGCGCGCCGCAGCGGGATCAGCAGGCCCCACAGGGAGACGTGATCGGGCACGCCGGGGAAGCCGACCGCGCCGAGCAGGATCCCGTCGAACGCCGAGAGCTGCTCGACGCCGTCGTCCGGCATCATCGCCCCGAGCCGGGCGTACCGTTCGCAGCTCCAGTCGAACTCGGTCCACTCCAGGGAAAAATCGAAGAGAGCGGCAGCCCGGTCGAGGACCTTGCGGGCCTCGACCGTGACGTCCACGCCGATCCCGTCGCCCGGGATGCTCGCCAAGCGGTAGGCCGTCACAGGGCCACCGCGATGTACTTGGTTTCCAGGAACTCGTCGATGCCGACCGAGCCGCCCTCGCGGCCGAGCCCGGACTGCTTGATCCCGCCGAACGGCGCCGCCGGGTTCGACACGATGCCCTGGTTGAGGCCGATCATGCCGGCCTCCAGGGCTTCCGAGACCCGCAGCGCGCGCTTGAGGTCACTGGTGAAGACGTAGGAAACGAGCCCGAACTCGGTGTCGTTCGCCTTCGCCACCGCCTCTTCCTCGGTGTCGAACAGCGTGATCGGGGCGACCGGCCCGAAGATCTCCTCGTGCGTCAGCCGCGCCTCCTGCGGGACGTCGGTGAGCACGGTGGCCGGGTAGAAGTGGCCCGGCCCGTCGATCTCCGAGCCGCCGGTGAGCACCTTCGCGCCGCGGTCGGTGGCGTCCTTGACCAGCTCGGTCACCTTGTCCACGGCGTTCTGGTCGATCAGCGGGCCGACCACGACGTCCTTCTCGGTGCCGCGGCCCATCGGAAGGGACCGCATTCGCTCGGTCAGCCGCCGCGCGAACTCCTCGGCGACTCCGCGCTGCACGTAAAATCGGTTCGCCGCAGTGCACGCCTCGCCGATGTTGCGCATCTTCGCCTGCATCGCGCCGTCGATGGCGGCGTCCATGTCCGCGTCGTCGAAGACCAGGAACGGCGCGTTGCCGCCCAGTTCCATCGACGTCCGCAAGACCTTGTCGGCGCACTGCTCCAGGAGCTTCCGGCCGACGCCGGTGGAACCGGTGAAGGAGAGCTTGCGGGCGCGGCCGTCGCGGATCAGCGGTTCCATCACACCACCGGAGTCGCTGGTCGTGACGACGTTGAGGACACCTTCGGGCAGCCCGGCCTCGGCGAGGATGCCCGCCAGCGCGAGCATCGACAGCGGCGTCTGGGCGGCCGGCTTGATCACCGACGTGCAGCCCGCGGCGATCGCCGGGCCGATCTTGCGCGTCCCCATCGCCATCGGGAAGTTCCACGGCGTGATCAGCAGCGTCGGCCCGACCGGCTGCTTCGTGATCAGGAACCGGCCGGCGCCGTTCGGGGCGGTCGCGTAACCGCCGTCGATGCGGACGGCTTCCTCGGCGAACCAGCGGAAGAACTCCGCGGCGTAGGCGATCTCACCCTTCGACTCGGCGAGCGGCTTGCCCATCTCCAGCGTCATCAGCAGGGCGAGCTCCTCCTGCCGCCGCATCAGCAGCTCGAAGGCCCGGCGCAGGATCTCGCCACGCTCGCGGGGCGCCATCTTCGCGAAATCGGCCTGTGCCGCGACGGCGGCGTCGAGCGCCGCGACGCCGTCCGACGGGGAAGCGTCGGCGACGTGGCACAGCTCCTTCCCGGTGGCCGGGTCGACCACCGGGAAGGTCTTCCCGTCCTGGGCGGCGACCCACTTGCCGCCGATGAACAGTTCCTTGCCGACCGCCTCGACGACGCCGGACTCGGTGCTCGCGCTCATCCCGACTTGCTCCTCACGTGTTGTCCCGGGGGCCATGCTATGGATATTGTCAACAATCGACAACCCGCTCAGAACGACCGAGGAGCACGCTGTGGCTCAGCTCTCTCCGCTGCTCAAGCAGGCAACGCCCGTCGTGGTCGACCACGGTGAAGGGGTTTACCTCTACGACGTCGAGGGCAAACGCCACCTCGACTTCACCGCCGGCATCGGCGTCACGAGCACCGGGCACTGCCACCCGCACGTCGTGCGGGCCGCGCAGGAGCAGATCGGCAAGCTCGTCCACGGTCAGTACACGACGGTCATGCACAAGCCGCTCCTCGAGCTGACCGAGCGGCTCGGCGAGGTCCTGCCGAGCGGGCTCGACTCGCTCTTCTACGCGAACTCGGGCAGCGAAGCCGTCGAAGCGGCGTTGCGGCTTTCGCGGCAGGCGACGAAACGCCCGAACGTCATCGTCTTCCAGGGTGGCTTCCACGGCCGGACCGTCGCGGCGGCGTCGATGACGACGTCCGGGACGCGGTTCAGCGCCGGCATCGGCCCGCTGATGGCGGGGGTGCACGTCGCGCCGTTCCCCTACGCCTACCACTACGGCTGGGACGAGCAGACCGCGACGAAGTTCGCGCTGCGGGAGCTGGACTACCTGTTCCAAACGGTCAGCGCGCCGAACGAAACTGCCGCGATGTTCGTCGAGCCCGTACTCGGCGAAGGCGGATACGTCCCGGCGAACACCGAGTTCATGGCGGGACTGCGCGAGCGCGCCGACCGCCACGGCATCCTGCTCGTCGTCGATGAGATCCAGACCGGCTTCGGCCGCACGGGGAAGTTCTGGGGCCACGACCACTTCGACGTCTCGCCGGACATCGTCCTCATCGCGAAGGGCCTCGCGAGCGGCTTCCCGCTGTCCGGCATCGCCGCTTCGCAGGAGCTGATGGCGAAGGCGTTCCCGGGATCGCAGGGCGGAACATATGGCGGCAACGCCGTTTCATGCGCGGCGGCGATCGCGACACTCGAGGTCATCCAGCAGGAGAACCTCGTCGAGAACGCCGCCGAACGCGGGCGCCAGCTCCTCGAAGGCGCGCGGGTGATCGCGGACAAGACGCCATCGATCGGCGAAGTGCGCGGGCTCGGGCTGCTGGTCGGCTCGGAGTTCACCACCGCCGACGGCGAGCCGGACACGGCGACCGCGCAGGCCGCGCAACAGGCGGCGGCGAAGAACGGCCTGTTGCTGCTCACGTGCGGGCCGTACATGAACGTCGTCCGCATGGTGCCGCCGCTGGTCGTCACCGCCGAGCAGGTCGACGACGCGCTGCGCGTCTGGGGAGACGTCGTCGCGTCGGTCGCGGGGAGCTGAGCATGGCCCGGTACATCACGATCACCCTCGACAAGCGCGGTGTCTCCTGCCGGGCCCGGCTGCTGGACGACGAAGCACCGCGCACCTGCAAAGCGGTCTGGGACGCGTTGCCGCAGAGCGGTTCCGCCTACCACGCGAAGTACGCGCGCAACGAGGTCTACACGCTCGTGCCGCCGTTCGCGGAACCCAAGCCGGGACGGGAGAACCCGACGATCACGCCGATCCCGGGCGACGTCGTGTACTTCGGCTTCGAGGCGTGGGAAATCGGCAACCCGGCGTACGGCTACGACGAAGGCAGCGAGGCGCACAGCGACCAGGGCGCGACCGACCTGGCGATCTTCTACGGACGCAACAACCTGCTGATCAACGGTGACGCGGGCTGGGTGCCCGGCAACGTGTTCGCCACGATCGAGGAGGGCCTGGCCGAGATGGCGGCGGCCGCGCAGGACCTCTGGCTGCGGGGTGTCGAAGGCGAGACGCTCTCGTTCGCGCGAGCCTGAAACAAGCCCGGCCGCGGGGAGACCGCGGCCGGGCCGGTTCACCCGAGCGCGTTCAGCCGCTCGAAGTCGTCGTCCGAGAGTGCTACTTCCGCGGCGGCGCAGTTCTCTTCGAGGTGCGCGACCGACGACGTCCCCGGAATCGGGATCACGACCGGCGAGCGGCGCAGCAACCAGGCCAGCGACACCTGGGCGGGTGTCGCGCCGAGGCCGGCCGCGACCTTTCCGAGCATCCCGCCCGCCGTCGCGTGATCGCCCCGCGCGATCGGGAGCCACGGCACGAACGCGATCCCCTCGCGCTCGCAGTAGGTGAGGACGTCGTCGGAAGCGCGGTCGGTCAGGTTGTAGCGGTTCTGCACGCTCGCGATCGGCGCGATGGCCCGCGCTTCGGCCAACTGCGCGACGCTGACCTCCGACAACCCGATCCGCGCGATCTTGCCCTCGTCCCGCAGCCGGGCGAGCGCGCCGACCTGGTCGGCGAGCGGCACCTGCGGGTCGAGCCGGTGCAGCTGCAGCAGCTCGAGGCGTTCGACGCGCAGGCGTCGCAGCGAAAGTTCCGCCTGCTGCCGGAGGTATTCGGGCCGGCCGAGCGGAACCCACTCGCCGCGGCTCGGGCGGGCGTGCCCGCACTTCGTCGCGATGAGCAGCCCGGGGTACGGGTGCAGCGCGTCAGCGAGCAGTTCTTCGTTCAGTCCCAGGTCGTAGGCGTCCGCGGTGTCGAAGAAGGTGACGCCGAGCTCGGCCGCCCGGCGCGCGACCGCCACGGCGCCGGCTTCACGTGGTCCCATTCGGTCAGCCGCATGGCGCCGAAACCCAGCCGGTGCACGGAAAAGCCGTCTTCGAAGGAGTACGTCGTGGTCATGCCGGAAGCTTCGCCGCCGTGCCCGTCACCCACCAGAGATTTAGCCAGAACTAAATCCGGGTTGAACACTCTCCGTAAGATTACCCATTGTTGTTAACGCGAACAGTCCATCGCGATTACGCCGTTCGGGGATATCCGGATGCATCGGCCAACTTTAGGGTGATCGAACCTGACCACGCCCGTGCGTCGCCGGAGACCGAGGAGAAGCGATCCCCATGAACATCGAAACGGCGCTGAAGGAAGCCCTTTCCATCACCGGTGCGGTGGGTGCGGCACTGGTCGACTACGAGAGCGGGATGGCGCTCGGCACGCTGGGTGGCGGCGACTGGCTGGACCTCGACACCGCGGCCGCCGGCAACACCGAAGTCGTCCGATCCAAGCTCAGAGTGATCTCCGCGCTGAGACTCAACGACGAGATCGAGGACGTCCTCATCACACTGCGCCGCCAGTACCACCTGATCCGGCTGCTGCAATCGGGCAAGAACAACTCCTCGCTGTTCCTGTACCTCGTCCTGGACCGGGAGCGGGCCAACCTCGCGCTGGCGCGCCACCACCTCAAGAACATCGAAGCCGAGCTGGTCGTGTGACGAGGATGCAGGCGGACGTGCCCGGGACCCCGGTCCCGCTGCCCACGCGCAGACAGGGAAGCGCCGAGACGGTCCCGGCGCAGCAGAAACTCCGCGAACCCCACCCGGACGCCAACGCCGCAGCCAAGGCACTGGAGAAGATCCGGGACAAGGTCGACCGCGTCAACATCACCGGACTTCTGGTGGCGAGCCGGGATGGCCTGCTACTGGCCAGCGACACCCAGGAAATCGAGGACGACAGCGTGGCGGCCATGGCCGCGGCCTCGGTCGGGCTCGCCACGCGGTTCGTCGGGCAAGCCGGCCTCGGCGAGGCACGGGGAGCGATGTTCCAGGGCTCCCTCGGACACGTCTGCGTCTTTCCCGTGCAAGGACCGATCCTGCTGGTCGTGTTCGCGCGGCCGGACACGACCATGGGCTTGTTCAACGTCGTCGCGCGCCAGGCGCTGACGCTGCTCCAGGATGCGTTAACCACGACTAACTGACCCCGGAAGCTCCTCCGCGCCAGAACGTGAAAAAGATTCATAGCGGCGTACCGGCGGTACGTACTACGCTGCGGTAACCACAGCGACGGCGCGGAGGAGAGACTGCCGATGGGCGACGTGACGGCACGGCTGGCCGAGATCGTCGGGGACAAGAACCTGCTCACGGGCGAAGCGATCTCCGAGGACTACGCGCACGACGAAGCGCTTACAGCGGAGCCGCAGAAGCCCGCGTACGTAGCGAAGCCGGCAACGGCCGAAGAAGTGGCGGAGCTGCTGAAGGCCGCTTCGGAGCACAAGGTCCCCGTGACCGCCCGCGGATCCGGCAGCGGGCTGTCCGGGGCCGCCCGGCCGAGAGAAGACGGGCTGCTCATCTCCTTCGAGCGCATGAACGCCGTGCTCGAAGTCGACACCGGGAACCACGTCGCCGTCGTCCAGCCCGGCGTGACCCTCGCCGAGCTCGACGCCAAGACCGCCGAAGCCGGGCTCAGCTACACCGTCTACCCCGGTGAGCTGAGCGCGAGCGTCGGCGGGAACGTCGGGACCAACGCCGGCGGGATGCGCGCGGTGAAGTACGGCGTCACCCGGCACAACGTCCTCGGCCTGCAGGCCGTGCTGCCGACCGGCGAGATCATCCGCACCGGCGGCAAGACGTCGAAGGTGTCCACCGGCTACGACCTCACCCAGCTGATCATCGGCTCCGAAGGCACGCTCGCGCTGGCCACCGAGATCACCGTCAAGCTGCACCCGCGGCTGCCCCACGGCGCCACCGTCCTCGCCCCCTTCGGTGACTTCGGCCAGGTGATGGCCGCCGTGCCGGAGATCCTCTCCAGCGGGCTCGCGCCGCACATCCTCGAGTACATCGACAACCTGACGATGGCGGCGATCGTCTACAACGAGAAGCTCGAGCTCGGCGTCCCGGACAAAATCCGCGAGACCAGCGAGGCGTACCTGGTGGTCGCGCTGGAAAACCGCGAAACCGGACGGCTGCACGAAGACGTCGAGACCGTCGGTGAACTTCTCGGCGAACTCGGCGCGACCGACGTCTACGTCCTCGAAGGCAACGCGGCGCGCAAGCTCATCGAGGCTCGCGAGAAGGCCTTCTGGACCGCGAAGGCGGCCGGCGCCGACGACGTGATCGACGTCGTCGTGCCGCGGACCGCGATGCCGCAGTTCATCTCGAAGGCACGGGAGCTGGCGATGGCCGCCGGCGGCGGTGCGCTCGGCTGCGGGCACGCGGGCGACGGGAACGTCCACTTCGGGATCTTCTGCAAGGACGCGGCCAGGCGGAAGCAGCTGCTCACCGATATCTTCGCCTACGGCATGGAACTCGGCGGCGCGATCTCCGGCGAGCACGGCCTCGGCCGCACCAAGGCCGGCTACCACCAGGAACTCGAAGACCCGGCGAAGATCGAGCTGATGCGCCGGATCAAGCAGAGCTTCGACCCCGCCGGGATCCTCAACCCCGGCGTTCTCTTCCCCGAAGGAACCGCATGAGTGAGCCTGCGAACGAATCATTCAACACAGCGCTTGCCGCTCAGGCCGCGCTGAGCGTCGGCGAGGTGCGCGCATGAGCGAGCTGAACGGCGCCCAGTCCCTGATCCGCACCCTGGTCGACGCCGGTGTCGAGGTGTGTTTCGCGAACCCCGGCACGTCGGAGATGCACTTCGTCGCCGCGCTCGACACCGTTCCGGAGATGCGGGGCGTGCTCGCGCTGTTCGAAGGCGTCGTCACCGGCGCCGCCGACGGCTACGCGCGCATCGCGGACAAGCCCGCCGCGACGCTGCTGCACCTCGGTCCCGGCCTGGGCAACGGCCTGGCGAACCTGCACAACGCGCGCCGCGCGCACACGCCGATCGTCAACGTCGTCGGCGACCACGCGACCTACCACAAGCAGTACGACGCGCCGCTGGAGTCGGACATCGAGGCCGTCGCGGGCTCGCTGGAAGGCTGGGTACGCCGCTCGGAGCACACCAAGGATGTCGGGGCGGACGCCGCAGCAGCAGTCGCCGCTTCCCAGGACGCTCCCGGCCGCGTCGCGACACTGATCCTGCCCGCCGACGCGTCGTGGGGCGAGGGTGGCGAGACGTGCGCGCCGATCCCTCCGCGGGTGCCGCAGGCCGTGGACGCCACGACCGTCAAGGACGTCGCCGCGGTGTTCGGCACCGGGGAGCCGGTGGCGCTGCTCGTCGGCGGCAGCGCGTGCCGCGAAGAAGGCCTGCGCGCGGCCAGCCGGATCAGCGCCGCAACCGGCGCGAAGGTGTTCGTCGAGACGTTCCCGTCTCGCCTGGAGCGCGGCGCCGGCCTGCCGAACATCGAGCGGCTGGGCTACCTCGCCGAGCAGGTCGCCTACCAGCTCGACGGCATCAAGCACGTCGTCGTCGCGGGCACGAAGGCGCCGGTGTCGTTCTTCGCCTACCCGGGCAAGGCCAGCGATCTGGTGCCCGAAGGCGCGAAGGTGCACACGCTCGCGTCGATCGCCCAGGACGTCACGCGCGCGCTGAACGAGGTCGCCGACCTGGTCGCCGCGGACACCGAACCCGTGCTGCAGCAGGCGTCGCGGCCCGCGCTGCCCAGCGGGCCGCTGACCCCGCAGAACTGGGTCGACGTCGTCGGCGCGCTGCTGCCGGAGAACGCGATCATCGCCGACGAGGCCAACACGTCCGGCCTGATGCTGCCGATGGCGACGGCCGGCGCGCCGCGCCACGACGTGCTGACGCTGACCGGTGGCGCGATCGGCTACGGCATGCCGGTGGCGACCGGGGCAGCCGTCGCAGCTCCGGATCGGCCGGTGCTGAACCTGCAATCGGACGGCAGCGCGTTGTACACGATCTCGGCGCTGTGGACGCAGGCGCGGGAGAACCTGAACGTCACGACGGTCCTGCTCAACAACCGCGCGTACGCGATCCTGCGGCTGGAGCTGCAGCGCGTCGGCGCGGCCTCGGGCGGTCCGAAGGCGAACGACCTGCTGGACCTGTCCCGGCCGGACATGGACTTCGTGAAGATCGCGGAAGGCATGGGCGTGCCCGCGTCGCGGGCGACGACGGCCGAAGAGCTCGCGGAGCAGCTGCAGCGGGCCTTCGCCGAGCCGGGTCCGCACCTCATCGACGCCGTGGTCCCGCCGTTGCTGTAGAAACCGGACTATCCTCCCGTCACACCGACGGCGAGGAGTGACGATGACCGACGAACACGCGAAGCGCGGGATCGACTTCGACAAGCCGAACGCGGCGCGCGTGTACGACTACTTGATCGGCGGCAAGCTCAACTACGCGATCGACCGGATGTTCGCCGAGCAGATCCTCCAGGTGCGGCCGGAGGCCAGGGACCTGGCGCTGCTGAACCGGCGGTGGCTGCGCCGCGCCGTGCGTTTCGGCGCCGAGCAGGGCATCCGCCAGTTCCTGGACATCGGCTCGGGCATGCCGACGGTCGGGCACGTGCACGAGGTCGTCCAGTCGATCGACCCGGAGTCCCGGGTGGTCTACGTCGACAACGAGCCGGTCGCCGTCGCGCACAGCGAGATCGTGCTGCAGGACAACGACAACGCGGCGATGGTGCAGGCCGACGCCGAGTTCCCGGCCGACGTCCTCCAGCACGAGACGACCGAACGACTGCTGGACTTCGACCGGCCGGTGATGGTGGTCATGGCGGCGTTCATCCACTTCATCCCGGACGAGCGCGATCCCGCCGGGCTGATCGCGGCCTACCGCGACGCGGTCGTCCCGGGCAGCTACCTGGCGCTGTCGTCGGGCACGTTCGAGGGCCAGGGCGAGGAGGTGCGCCGCGCGGCCGAGCTCTACCAGAAGAGCGGCACCGACGTCGTCGCGCGGTCGAAGGAGGAACTGCGGGCGCTGCTGGACGGCTTCGAGATCCTGCCGCCCGGGATCGTGTTCACGCCGGAGTGGCGCCCGGACGACCCCGCCGAAGTCGGCGAGCACCCGGAGCAGGCCAGCCAGCTGGCCCTGGTCGCGCGCAAGATCTAGGCACCCACCACCTGGAGCGCCGGGTTGGCGGGTGCCGAGACCGAGCTCGAGTGGTTAACGCGCGTTTACCGCGCCGTGGACCGCATGTTGAACGACACGAGTCACCTCGCGGGCTGACCGGCGGGTCCGGCTATTCTCGCGGCAGACTTGATCCAGGGAGCGGCGGATGAGCGAAGACGAGCACGCGCGGCGGGGCATCGACCTCGACAAGCCCAACGCCGCGCGCGTGTACGACTACATCCTCGGCGGGCAGCTCAACTACGCCGTGGACCGGATGTTCGCCGAGCAGGTGCTCTCCGCGCAGCCGAACGCGCGGGAGCGGGCGCGGCTCAACCGTCAGTGGCTGCGCCGGGCCATCCGGTTCGGGATGGACCAGGGCATCCGGCAGTTCCTCGACATCGGCTCGGGCATGCCGACCGTGGGACACGTGCACGAGGTCGCCCAGGCCGTCGACCCGAAGGCGCGGGTCGTCTACGTCGACAACGAGCCGGTCGCCGTCGCGCACAGCGAGATCGTGCTGGAGGACAACGAGAACGCGGCGATGGTGCACGCCGACGCCGAGTTCCCCGACGACGTCCTCGAACACGACACCACCGAGACCATGCTGGACCTGGACCAGCCGCTGATGGTGGTGATGGCGCTGTTCGTGCACTTCATCCCGGACTCCCGCGACCCGGCGCGGCTGATCGCCGCCTACCGCGACGCGCTCGCGCCCGGCAGCTATCTCGCCCTGTCGTCGGCCACCTACGAGCAGCAGAGCGAAGGCACCAACCGAGCCGTCGAGATGTACAAGCAGAGCGCGAACCCCGTTACGCCGCGCTCGGCCGACGAGCTCCGCGCGTTGGTCGACGGCTTCGAGATCGTCGACCCGGGCATCGTGTTCATCCCGGAGTGGCGCCCGGAGGAAGCCCACCCGAACCCTTCGGAGAGCGGCGGCCTCGCGCTGGTGGCGCGCAAGAACTAGACGGCGACCAGCTCCGGCGCGGTCCGCGTCTTCGGGACCAGCGCCGCCAGCAGCACACCGGCCAGCGCGGCGAAGGCGGCCACCGCGAACGTCGCGCGGAAGCCGGCCAGCGACGGCACCGGCAGGCCGCCGACCGTGATCGTGAGCTGGGCCAGCATCGCCGCCATGACCGCGCTCGAGACCGCCGTGCCGACCGAGCGCATCAGGGAGTTCAGCCCGTTCGCCGACGCCGTTTCGGTGACCGGCACCGAACCCATGATCAGCGCGGGCATCGCCGCGTACGCGATGCCGACGCCGGCCCCGATGATCACCGACGCCGTGATCAGCTCGAACGCGTTGTCCATCAGCACGATCGCGAACACGTACCCGGCGGCGATCACCAGCGCGCCGCTCATGAGCGTCGGGCGTGGGCCGAACCGGCCGATGAGCCGCGCCGAAACGGGCGAGAGCAGCATCATCACCAGGCCGTTCGGGGCCAGCGACAGCCCGGACTCCACCATCGTCTGGCCCAGCCCGTAGCCGGTCGCGGCGGAGGCCTGCAGCAGCTGCGGGAACGACAACGCCATGGCGTACATGGCGAACCCGACCATGATCGACGCGAGGTTCGTGAACAGCACCGGACGGCGAGCGGACACTCGCAGGTCGACCAGCGGGTCGCGCCGGCGCAGCTGGTAGGTGCCCCAGGCGAGCAGGACGACGATTGCCGCCGCGGCCAGCCCGAGCGTCGGCGCGCTGGTCCAGCCCCACGTGCCGCCCTTGACCACCGGGAGCAGCAGACACAGCAGACCTGCGGCCAGGCCGAACGCGCCGAAGTAGTCGAACGGCGCGGGCGTGCGCAGCGGTGACTCCGGCACCACGGTGAGGATGAGCAGCGCACAGGCCAGCCCGAGACCGGCGGCGGTCCAGAAGAGCACGTGCCAGTCGGCGTTCTCGGCGACGACGGCCGCGACCGGCAGCCCGATCGCGCCGCCCACGCCGAGGGTCGCGCTCATCAGCGAGATCGCGCCGCCGACGCGTTCCGGCGGCAGCTCGTCGCGCATGATGCTGATGCCGAGCGGGATCACGCCCATCGCGCAGCCCTGCAGACCGCGGCCGAGGATCTGGAACGCGAGCGCGCTCGTCGTCGCGGACACGACCGAGCCGGCGATGAGCAGGCCGAGGCTGACGAGGATCATCCGTCGCTTGCCGTAGAGGTCGCCGAGCCGTCCGCTGACCGGGGTGATGACGGACGCGGCCAGCAGCGTCACGGTGACCACCCAGGACGCGTCGGCCGCCGACGCGTGCAGCAGCCGCGGGAAGACCGGGATCAGCGGCACGACCAGCGTCTGCATGAACGCCGCGACGAGCCCGCAGGACGCGAGCACCACGACGATCGCGCGGCCCGACCGTCCGGACACCGGCACACCCCCCAGCGCGTAGTTAGTAAGCGTCATGCAACTTCATGCACTGTACCTACGCGCTGGGGGATTTCCGCCCCGATGGTGCTCTCGTCACAGCCAGGTCTTGACGCCGCCGTGGCCGGAGCAGGTGCCGGAGCGGTGCTGGCTGTAGCTGTAGGTGCCGTCCTTGCACTGCGCGGTCGCGCCCGACGGGTTGTCGCTGGGCCGGTGCACGCAGTTGCCGTCGGAGTTTCGGTAGTAGTCGGCCCCGCACCCGGCCGGTTCCGGCGCGGCCTGCGCGGTGGTCTTCGGCTTGGCCACCGTCGTCTTCGGCGCGGCCGCTTTCGTGGCCGGCGGAGCCTCGGTGACCGCCGGCGCTTCGGAAGTCGTCGCGACCGGAGTGGTGGTTTCGGTCGGCACAGGAGCGGAATACGACGGTATCGAATATGTCGATGTGGGCGTTTCCAAAACGCCGAGACCGCCCGTGTCCTTGGGCGGCACGGAACCGACCCCACAGCCGGCGACCAGGACACCCGCGGCCAGCACCGCACCGAACTTCATCCGCACGAGGACTCCTTAGCATGACGAATTAACGTGGCGGATGTCGATCGGAAGCCGTTCTCCGTTACACCGGAAACGGTTTTGGAAAACAATCGGTTTCATTCCGGCCACGGGTGTAACGCCGTACTCCTAGACTGGGCGCATGTCCTGGTTGCGGCGTTACGCGGCGGAGCTGGCGGTCACCATCACCGTGCTCGCCGGCTCGCTGTTCGCCGTGTTGAACGACGGCGCCAAGCCCGCCCACCACGCCGCGCTCGGCTGGGCGCTGACTGTCCTGTGCTGCGCCGCGCTGTTCCTGCGGCGGCGCTACCCGCTGAGCGTCGCCGGGTTAACGCTTGTTAGCTGCGCTCTCTACTACCCGCTCACCGACCCGGACGGCCTGGTCCTGCTGGCCTTCGCGTACGCGCTCTACAACGCCGCCGCATCCGGACGGATCCGCGGCGCCGCGCTGCTGGTCGTCGCCGCGATGGCGGGCGTCACCGCCGGCGAGATCAGCTCGCGGACCGGCCGGCACGTCGACAACTTCGCGTTCTTCCTGATGACCGGCTGGTTCGTCGCCCTCGTTGCGGGCGGTGCCGTCGCGCACTACCGCGCCGAGGCCGAGCGCACCAAGGAAGCCGAGGCCCGGGCGCGGGCCACCGACGAACGCCTGCGCATCGCCCGGGAACTGCACGACGTCCTCGGCCACCACCTCGCGCTGATCAACGTCCAGGCCGGCGCCGCGCTGCACCGCCGTGATCCCGCACAGGCCGAAGAGGCTCTCGGCACCATCAAGGACGCGAGCAAGACCGCACTCCAGGAGTTGCGCGCGACGCTCGGCATGCTCCGCCAAGCCGACCAGCCGTCGCTGTCGAGGGTCGCGGAGCTGGCAGAATCCGTCGGCGCGTCCGGGCTGACCGTGCGCACCGAGATCGACGGTGTCGCACACGACCTGCCGCCGGACGTCGAGCACGCCGCGTTCCGGGTGGTGCAGGAGGCGCTGACGAACGTCGCCAAGCACGCCGGTGCGAAGACCGTCGTCGTCCGGCTCGGCTACGGCCCTGACGCGCTGTCCGTGCAGGTCGACGACGACGGCCGCGGTGGCGACGCCCCGCCGGGCAACGGCATCCGGGGCATGGCCGAGCGGGCGCGGGCGCTCGGCGGCGAGCTGACGGCGTCGGCGAAGGAGGACGGCGGTTTCCGGGTGCGCGCCCGGCTGCCGGTGCGATGATGGGCCGATGATCCGGGTTCTCCTCGTCGACGACCAGCGGCTGGTCCGCGCCGGTTTCCGGTCCATTTTGGACACCGAGGACGACATCACGGTCGTGGCCGAAGCCGCGGACGGGCGCGAGGCACTGCAGGCCGCGCACGACCACCGCCCGGACGTCGTGCTGATGGACATCCGCATGCCCGTGCTCGACGGCCTGGCCGCCACCCGGCACGTCCTGGAAGACCCGGCGCTCACCGGCACGAAGGTCGTCATCCTCACGACGTTCGACCTCGACGAGGACGTCTACGGCGCGCTGCGCGCGGGCGCGAGCGGGTTCCTGGTCAAGGACACCGAGCCCGAAGAGCTGGTCCACGCCGTGCGCGTCGTCGCCCGCGGCGACGCGCTGCTGGCGCCGTCCATCACCCGGCGCCTGATCTCGGAGTTCGCCGCGCGGGTCACCCGCCCCGGGCCGGCCCCGGCGCTGAACCGGCTCACCGACCGCGAGCGCGAAGTGCTCGCCCTGGTCGCGGCGGGTTTGTCGAACGACGAGATCGCCCGGGAGCTCACGCTCAGCCCGGCGACGGCGAAGACGCACGTCAGCCGCATCATGACCAAGACCGGCATGCGCGACCGGGCGCAGCTCGTCGTCCTCGCCTACGAGTCCGGCGCGGTGACACCACGGTGGTTGACTCCCTGAGCCGTACTCCCCCGGGAGTACGGGAAAGGACTTAAGGGACACCGGCGGGAGCAGGCGAAGTGTCCTCCGCTGCGCGACGCGCGGTAGGGCTCTCCTCGCGAATCCTTGTCCCCCATGGACACCATCACTCGCCCCACCGGGGGAAGCCTGGCGAAACTGGCCGGCTGGGCGCAGCGCCACCGGTGGCTCGCCGTCGCACTCTGGGCGCTCGTTCTCATCGGCGTCACGTTCACTTCGCGCCTCACCGGGAGCGCCTTCCACGATGACAACTCGCTGCCCGGCACCGAGTCCCAGCAGGTCGTCGACCTGCTGAAGAACACCGCGCAGTCGGGCGCCAGCGCGCAAATCGTGCTGAAGGCCGACAACGGGCTGACCAGCGAACGCGCTGCAATCGGACACATGCTCGAGAATGTCCGGGCCCTGCCGCACGTGCGCTCGGTGACCGGGCCGTTCGAGACACTCTCGCCCGACGGCCGGATCGGCTACGCCACGGTCACCTTCGACGCGGCCTCGACCGACCTCCCCTACGACGACATCGTCGAGTTCGCCGACACCGCGAAGCAGGCCGGACCGGTCAAGGTCGCCCTCGCCGGGGACCCGGTCAAGCGGATCTCGGAGGGCGGCGGTCCCGCGGAAGGCGTGGGCTTGCTCGCCGCGCTGGTCATCCTCGTGTTCCTGTTCCGCTCGCTGCTCGCGGCCGGGCTGCCCGTCCTCACCGCGGTGTTCGCCGTCGGGAGCACGCTCGGTGTCATCACGGTCGTCTCGCACTTCGTCGACATCGCGAGCTACACCTCGCCGCTGATGATGCTGGTCGGGTTCGGCGTCGGCGTCGACTACGCGCTGCTGATCTTCTCCCGCTACCGCACCGAGATCTTGAACGGCTTCGACCGCGAAGCCGCCGCCCGGCGAGCGCTCGACACCGCCGGCCGCTCGGTGCTGTTCGCCGGGACGACGGTGATCATCGCCCTGCTCGGCCTGCTCGCGCTCGGACTCGGCGGGCTGCGCGGAGTCGCGCTGTCGGTGGCGCTCACCGTCCTGATGACGATGCTCGCGTCGGTGACGCTCCTGCCCGCGCTGCTGTCGCTGTTCGGCAAGCGGCTGGAACGCGGGATCCGCCGGCACGCCGTCCGGCGGGAACACGGCAAGGCGTGGCGACGGCTCGCCGACGGCGTCCAGCGGCGCCCGCTGGCGCCGCTCGCGATCGGCCTGGCCGTTCTCATCGGGCTGTCCATCCCGGCCGCCGGCATGCGGCTCGGGTTCGCCGACGCGAGCACCGACCCCGCCGGGTCCACCACGCGACAGGCGTACGACCTGCTGGCCGAAGGCTTCGGGCGGGGTTTCACCGGACCGCTCGCGATCGTCTCCGAGGACGGCGATCCCGTCGCGCTGGAGCGGAAACTCGCGTCGACACCCGGGATCGCCCGGGTCCTGCCGCCGATGGGCCCGACCGTGCTCGCGTTCCCGGCGACGTCGCCGCAGGACGCGGCAACCGCCGACCTGGTGACGCGGCTGCGAGCCGAGGTCCTGCCGTCGCTGCCGGGCCACTACCTCGTCGGCGGGTCGGTCGCGGCCGCGACGGACTTCGCCGGCGCCGTCGCCGACCGGCTGCCGCTGTTCGTGCTGGTCGTCGTCGGGTTGTCCGCACTGCTGCTGATGGTGGTGTTCCGGTCGATCCTCGTCCCGCTCAAGGCGGCGCTGCTGAACCTGCTGAGCATCGGCGCCTCGCTCGGCGTGATGACGCTGGTGTTCGGCGACGGCTGGTTCGGCGCGCAGCCCGGCCCGATCGAGGCGTTCGTGCCGGTGATGATCTTCGCGATCGTGTTCGGGTTGTCGATGGACTACGAGGTGTTCCTCGTGTCGCGGATGCACGAGGAGTGGCGGCGCACCGGCGACGCGCGGCTCGCGGTGCGCGAAGGACTGGCTTCGACCGGCGCCGTGATCACCGCGGCCGGCGCGATCATGGTCCTGGTGTTCGGCGCGTTCCTGCTCGACCCGTCGCGGATGCTGGCGCAGTTCGGTCTTGGCCTGGCGGTCGCGGTGCTGCTGGACGCACTGGTGATCCGCTGCCTGGTCGTCCCGGCGATCATGCGTCTGCTGGGCGCCCGCGCCTGGTGGCTGCCGGCCTGGCTGGACCGCCGGCTCCCGCACTTCGCGCTGGAACCCACGTCGTGACGCCGTGAAGGCCACCTTGAGGAACTCAAGGTGGCCTTCACGTTAGCGACGGTTTACCCGAAACGTTAGTGACGGTTTACTCGTAGATCTCGCCCTTGGCGGCCTTCTCCACGAGCGACGCAGGCGGCTCGAAGTGGTCGCCGTAGCGGGCGGCCAGCTCGCGGGCCCGGTCGACGAAGCCCTGCAGGCCACCCTCGTACTGGTTGATGTACTGGATGACGCCACCGGTCCACGCCGGGAAGCCGATGCCGAAGATGGAGCCGATGTTGGCGTCGGCCACCGACGTCAGCACGCCCTCGTCGAAGCACTTGACCGTCTCGAGCGCCTCGGCGAAGAGCATCCGCTCCTTGAGGTCCTCGAACGGCACCTGCGCCGAGCCGGACTTGAACGCGTCACGCAGCCCCGGCCACAGCCCGGTGCGCTTGCCGTTCTCGTCGTACTCGTAGAAGCCCGCGCCGCTCGAACGGCCCTTGCGGTCGAACTCCTCGACCATCCGGTCGATCACGACCTCCGACGCGTGCGCCTTCCACGTGCCGCCGGCGGCCTCGACGGCCTCCTTCGTCTCCTTGCGGATCTTGCGCGGCAGAGTCAGGGTCAGCTCGTCCATCAGCTGCAGCGGCGGCGCCGGGTAGCCCGCCTGCGAACCGGCCTGCTCGATCGACGCCGGCTCGACGCCCTCGCCCAGCGCGGCGACGGCCTCGTTGATGAACGTGCCGATCACGCGCGAGGTGAAGAAGCCGCGGCTGTCGTTGACGACGATCGGGGTCTTCTTGATCTGCAGCGTGTAGTCGAAGACCTTGGCCAGCGTGGCCGGCGACGTCTTCTCGCCGCAGATGATCTCGACCAGCGGCATCTTGTCCACCGGCGAGAAGAAGTGGATCCCGATGAAGTCCTCGGTCCGCTGCACGCCCTCGGCGAGGGTGGTGATCGGCAGCGTCGAAGTGTTGGAGCCCAGGACCGCGTCGGCGTTGACGATGCTCTCGATCTCGCCGAACACCTTGTGCTTCAGCTCGACGCTCTCGAAGACGGCCTCGATGACGAAGTCGACGCCCGCGAAGTCGGCCGGGTCGGCGGTCGGCTTGATGCGCGCCAGCAGCGCGTCCGACTTCTCCTGCGTGGTCTTTCCGCGCGAGAGGGCCTTCTCCTCGAGCTTGACCGCGTAGCCCTTGCCCTTCTCGGCCGCCTCCTGCGAGACGTCCTTCAGGACGACGTCGATGCCGGCCTTCGCCGACACGTACGCGATCGCGGCGCCCATCATGCCCGCGCCGAGAACACCCACCTTGCGAGCCGTGTACTTCTCGAAGCCCTCCGGCCGCGAGCCGCCGGAGTTGATGGTCTGCAGGTCGAAGAAGAACGCCTTCGTCATGTTCTTCGAGACCTGGCCGGTGGCGAGGTGGATGAAGTAGCGCGTCTCGATCTGGAGCGCGGTGTCGAAGTCGACCTGCGCACCCTCGATCGCGGCGGCCAGGATCGCCCGCGGCGCCGGCATGTTCGCGCCCTTGATCTGCTTGCGCAGGTTCGCCGGAAACGCCGGGAGGTTGGCCGCGAAGCTCGGGTTCGACGGGGTGCCGCCGGGGATCTTGTAGCCCTTGACGTCCCACGGCTGGACGCCGCCCTCGGGGTTCGCCTTGATCCACGCCTTCGCGGCCGGGACGAGCTCCTCGACCGTGCCGACGAGCTCGTGCACGAGGCCGAGCTCGAGCGCCTTGGCCGGGCGGTGCCGCTGGCCCTGGAGCAGGACGTTCAGCAGCGCGCTCTGGATACCCAGCAATCGGACAGTGCGGACCACGCCACCGCCGCCGGGCAGGAGGCCCAGCGTCACCTCGGGCAGGCCGATCTGGCTGCCCTTGACGTCGGCGGCGATGCGGTGGTGCGTCGCCAGCGCGATCTCGAGGCCGCCGCCGAGCGCGGCGCCGTTGATGGCCGCGACGACCGGCTTGCCGAGCTGCTCGATGCGGCGCATCTGCCCCTTCATCAGGGTGCTGCCCTCGGTCAGCTCGACCGCGTGCTCCGGCTTGGCCTGGATGAGGTCGTTCAGGTCGCCGCCGGCGAAGAACGTCTTCTTCGCGGACGTGATGACGACGCCGGTGATGTTGTCCTTCTCCGCCTCCAGGCGGTCGACGGTCACGCCGAGCGACTCGCGGAAGTCGGCGTTCATGGTGTTCGCCGACTGCTTCGGGTCGTCGAGGGTCAGCGTGACGATGCCGTCCTCGTCCTGCTCCCAGCGGATGGTCTTGCTCTCAGCCATTAGTGTCCTCACACCCGCTCGATGATGGTCGCGACGCCCATGCCGCCGCCGATGCACAGGGTCACCAGCGCGCGGCGCGCCTGGCGGCGTTCGAGCTCATCGACCACCGTGCCGACCAGCATCGCGCCGGTCGCGCCGAGCGGGTGGCCCATGGCGATCGCGCCGCCGTTGACGTTGACCTTCTCCTCGTCGAGGTGCAGGTCCTTGATCCACTTGAGCACGACGGAGGCGAAGGCCTCGTTGAGCTCCCACAGGTCGATGTCCTCGGGCTTGAGGCCCGCGGTCTTCAGCACCTTCTCGGTGGCCGGCGTGGGACCGGTGAGCATGATCGTCGGCTCGGAGCCGACCGACGCGGTCGCCACGATCCGGGCGCGCGGGGTCAGCCCGAAGGTCTTGCCGACCTGCTCGGACCCGACCAGCACCAGCGCGGCGCCGTCGACGATGCCGGAGGAGTTGCCACCGGTGTGGACGTGGTTGATCTTCTCGACGGAGTGGTACTTCTGCAGCGCGACGGCGTCGAAGCCACCCATCTCGCCGATGGTGGTGAAGGCCGGCTTGAGCTTGGCGAGACCCTCGATCGTGGACCCGGGACGGCGGTGCTCGTCGTGGTCCAGGATCGTGACGCCGTTGATGTCCTTGACCGGCACGACGGACTTCGCGAAGTAGCCACCGGACCAGGCGGCCTCGGCGCGTTCCTGCGAGCGGACGGCCCACGCGTCGACGTCCTCGCGGGAGAAGCCCTCCATGGTCGCGATCAGGTCGGCGCCGATGCCCTGCGGGACGATGTAGTTGTCGTAGGCGGTGGCCGGGTCCATGAACAACGCGCCGCCGTCGGAGCCCATCGGCACCCGCGACATCGACTCGACGCCGCCGCCGATCACGAGGTGGTCCCAGCCGGAGCGGACCTTCTGCGCGGCGGTGTTGGTGGCCTCGAGGCCGGAGGCGCAGAAGCGGTTGAGCTGCACGCCGGCGACGGTCTCGGGGAGGCCCGCGTTCAGCGCGGCGGTGCGCGCGATGACGGCGCCCTGCTCGCCGACCGGCGAGACGACGCCGAGGACGATGTCGTCGATCGCGGCGGGGTCGAGGTTCGGGTGGCGGACCTTGAGCTCTTCGATCAGGCCGACCACCAGGTCGACCGGCTTGGTGCCGTGCAGGGCACCGCCCTTGTTCTTGCCGCGAGGCGTGCGGATCGCCTCGTAGATGTAGGCCTCGCTACTCACTGAACAACTCCTCGCGAGCGTGTCGGACGTCGTCGTACCGCGGCCGATGATACCGGCCAGTAGGGCTAATGCCCATTAACATATCGCCGGATAACCCCATGGTGTCAATGGGTTGCAGCTGTGCCGTTAGCCGCTATGGTGTTTTCACCATGACCGACGTCGAGCGCAGTGCCCGACCGCGCGACCGCAAGGCCCAGCTGGCCGCGGTGGCGGCGGAGCTGTTCCGCGCGCGCGGCTTCCCGGGCGTCGGCATCAAGGACATAGCGGACGCGGCGGGCGTCACCGGCCCGGCGCTGTACCGGCACTTCGCGGACAAGCAGGCGATCCTGGCGTACGTGGTCCTGAGCGGCTTCGAGGACCTGGAGGCGGCGACGGCGGAGGCGCTGTCGGACTCGGTTCAGCCGTCCGACCAGCTGCAATCCCTCCTCGTCCGGCTCGCGACGCAGGCCGTCGAACGCCGCGAGATCGCGGCGCTCTGGCGCTGGGAGGGGCGCCACCTGCCGAAGGAGGACCAGCGGGAGATCGCCCGCCGGTCGACGCTGGCGCTGGCGACGTGGGCGAAAGCTCTGCAGGTCAGCCGCCCGGAGCTGTCCTCCGAGGACGCCGAACTGCTCTGCTGGGCGGCCCTGTCGGTGTTCGGCAGCGTGTCGGTGCACCACACGTCGGTGGCCCGCCGCCGCTTCGCGGCTCTACTGGTCGAGCTGGCGCTCGATGTGCTGAACGCCACACTGCCCTCGCCGTCTTCGGTTTCGGAGGCCCCCGCGTCGCGGCTCGGCACACCATCCCGCCGCGAGCAGGTCCTGGCGGAGGCAACAGCACTGTTCGCCCAGCGAGGCTTCCACGACGTGAGCATGGAGGACATCGGAGCGGCGGCGGGCATCGCGGGCCCCAGCGTCTACCGCCACTTCCCGAGCAAGGCGGCCCTGATGGTGGCCATCGGCCACCGGGCGGCGGACCGCCTCGCCCTGGCGGCCGAGCGCGCGCTCCAGGCACCGGACGAACGCTCGGCACTGCGCCGCCTGGCGGCGTCGTACGTGCACACGATTCTGCACACGCCGGAACTGCTGGTGTCGTTCTCGGCGGACCGCGTCACGATGCCGGACCGCGACAAGGTGGATCTGCTGCGGGTTCAGCGGGATTACGTCGCCCAGTGGGTGACGCTGCTTTCGGCGGTGCGGCCCGAGTTGCCGGCACGGGAGGCGAAGATCACGGTCCACGCGGCGCTGACCATCGCGAACGACCTGGCTCGCACGCGCCGCGTCGCATCCAGGCCACACTTCGAAGCCGAACTGACGGCGCTCCTGCACACAGTCCTCGGCGTGACCTGAACAATACTGCCCGAGCACGTGAAATCAAATGGTGCGAGCATACGAAGTACATTCTTTTCTCATTGTTCTCATTCAACGAAACCGGCCGCGCCCCGATTGACACTCACCTGAGTCAGCTTCCAAGCGCGATGTCTATGTAACGCAGGGTAGTTAGCCAATGGGCCAAACGGGCCACCTTGATCGAACAGGGGTACGACTGGCAGTTCGAGTTGGAATCTCAGTGCGACCAGCCACAACGCATCGGTGATGGGCGGCCCCGAATGGGCGTAAGGTGGGCGTGCTAACTTACGCGCTCCAAACGGTTCTTCTGGACGAGAGGAATGTCCTCATGCTGTCGCCGGGTGGCAGCGAGCAGCCGGGGATCAAATCCGAACTCCTCGACCTGAGCGCTGTCTCACTGTCCGAACTGCGGAAACTCAATGTCACCGCACTCCGCCGTTCGATTCGTCACGCCGTGGCTCGCTCGGCGCACATCCCGGTGACCGCCAGCGGAAGCCAAGGCGGCGCCAAACGCGTCGACTGAATTCGCTCCGAAGGGCACATACTGTGCGCACGCAGGACCACCTGGTGTCCGGCCCCGAGCTGCATTCGATCAGCTGGGACATCTTCGATCAGCTGGCCGTCGGCGGCGGCGGAGTAACCGCCGTGAATCTGTTGCGCAGCGCCGACCGCAGCCGCCGGTTGCTCCTGTTCGCCGGCCTCGTCGAGCGCGCGGAGACGGAGGACCGCCTGGCAGGTCCGCTTTCGTCCGCCGCTGAAGGCGCCTGGGAACTGCTCGTGCGGGCTCAGGAAGCCGAGCCCGACGCGCTGGAGCGCGTGATCGCCCACCCCTACACCGGGAGCTGGGCCGGCTACACCACCCGCCTGGTCGAGCAGGACCTGGCAGGCGAATGTCCGCTCTGGGTCCACTACGGCTACCTCCACACGCTCGCCGCCGCCGCCGCGATCCACGCCGGCCTGGAGTTCACGATCCGGGTGCCGGTCTGGAACGACACCGTGGTGCTGCCGACGCTGGGCGCGGCCCGGCTGGACGAGGGTGGCGGGTTCACGACCGCCGAAGTGCACGGAACGGCGGGCACCTTCACGATCAACGGCGGTCGCTCGCAGGTCGCGCCCGGCACACCGGCTTGGTCACCCCTCCGGGAGTTCCGGCTCGAAGCCGGCGGGCGAACCCTGGACCTGTGGCTTGACGACCTGGATCCCCACCGCGGCCTCTACCACCCGATTCCGCCCGACCGGCTCGCGGAAGCCGAAGCGGTGCGGTGGCGCGACCTGCTGGACGAAGCCTGGCAGCTGATCGTCGAGCACCTCCCCGAGTACGCGGAGATCCTCCCGGCGGGTCTGACGTCGATCGTGCCGCAACCGGCCGTCCCGTTCCGGCTTCCCAGCGCGTCGACGGGCGAAGCCTTCGGCAGCGCGGTCATCGCCGCGCCGCACGACGAGGAACCGGCCACGCTCGCCGCGGCGCTCGTGCACGAGTTCCAGCACATCCGGCTCGGCGGGCTGCTGCAACTCGCGCGGCTGCACGACGACGACCGCACGGAGCGGCTCTACGCGCCGTGGCGGGAAGATCCGCGGCCGCTCGGGGGGCTGGTGCACGGCGTCTACGCGTTCTTCGGCGTTTCGGCCTTCTGGCGGGCGCTGTCGCGGGCGCGCCCCGACGACCGGTTGGCCGCTTTCGAGTTCGCCCACTGGCGCACCCAGACCTGGCAGACTCTCGAATCGATCCGGGACGACGCCGCGCTGACCGAAGCCGGACGCCGGTTCCTGAGCGAACTCGCCGCGGTGTTCGGCCCTTGGCAATCGGAGCCGGTCGCCCCTGAAGCAGTGCAGTGGGCGGAGACGCTGGCCGCGGACCACTACGCCGGCTGGCGGCTGCGCCACATCCGTACCGAGCCCGGAACGACCGCGGACGTCGTCCGCGCCTGGTCGCACGGGGAGCCTTGCCCGCGGGTGGTTCCGGGCAGCCGTCTCGACACCGTTTCCGACGGGGAGTGGGCCAACGCCCGCGCGGACTTGATCCGGGTCCGATTCGGCCGTGCCGGCGAAACGAGGCTGTCGCAAGTCTGGCGGAACGTGCCGGGCTCGCTCGAAGGCGACTTCCGGTTGGTGACCGGTTCGACCGACCAAGCGCGCGCCGCTTATCGGTCCGTCCTCGGACAGGATCCGGATCATCCGGAGGCCCTGATCGGCCTCGGCCTTTCCCTGCCGCCCGGGCCGGCCACGCGTGCCTTGCTCGGCGTGCCGGAGCTGGTGCGCGCAGTGCACCGGATACTGCGCGACGCCGGGAACCCACCGCCGCTCGACGAGTTGGCCGGCTGGATCGGCGAAGCGCTGCCCTGACCGCGTCACAACGGTATCGGGTCGATGTCGCACTCCGCTCGCACCGCGGTCTCCGCCGCGGTGATCGCGGGATGGCCGGGCCGCAGCACCCGGTAGGCCGCGGCGAGCACGTCCCGGTGCTGACTGACCGCTTCCCGGACGCGACCCAGTCGTTCGAGGTCCAGGGCCCGGTTGAGCCGGGCCGCGAGAGTGGTGGGATGACTCTCGGGCAGGGCACGGCGAAGCCGGGCCAGCGTGTCGGTGTTCATCCGCAGGGACCGCGGGACGTCGCCGAGCGCGAACCAGTCGTTCGCCGTGTTGATCGAGCAGGCCAGCACGTGCGGATGGATCGGGCCCAGTCGATCACGCAGTCCCGACAGGGCGCGCTCGTCCCTGGTCAGTGCCTTGGCCGGATCACCGAGCAGACGCAAGGTGACGCCGATGTCCGCCTCCGCGGCGAGCGTGTGCGGGTGCCGGGCGCCCAAGCTGCCCCGGTACAGCGCCAGCGCTTGCTCACCCAGCTCCAGCGAGGTCGGCAGATCACCGGCGTTGCGCAGGTCGATCGAATGGGCGAGCGCGCAGGCCATGGCGTTGGGGTGATCGGACCCGTACTTGCGCCGGAACCGTTCCAACGCGCTGCCCGACAAGTTCAGCGCGGCCTCGTGGTAACCGTCTTTGCGCTGCGCCACCGCCAAGTGGTAGTCGCGGCGGATGACCCCGCCCGTACCCGCTCCGAACAGGCCGCGGACGCGCTCCACGACCTTTTCCTGTTCGATTCGCGCCCACGAATAGTCACCGAGTTCACGACGACAGATGATCATGATGTTGAGGGTGTTGATCGTCTCCCAATTGTCGTACCCGAACACCTCGGACCTGCGCTCGTACGTGTCCTCACTGAGCCAGCGAGCCTCGTCGTAGTCGCCGGTCAGCAGGAGTGAGACGATCAGGTCATGCGCCGCACCCAGTGCGGTCGGGTCGTCTTCTCCGAAGAGAGACCGGACCTTTTCGTAAGTTTGCCGGTTGAGATCGCGGGCCGCGAAGAAGTCACCGCTGGCCTTCAGCCCGATCGCCACCAAGATTTCGGCGCGCAAGGCCTGTTCCGAATCCGCTCCCGCCGTTCGCCGGTAGAGCCGCAAGGTCTGTCCGCTGACCTCAGACGACTCCTCGTACCGGCCGACGACCCACAGCAATAACCCTAGTTGCCAGGACGCTTCCAGCGTCTGCGTGTCCTCGGCGCCGTACCGGACCGTCCAAGCAGCCACGACCTCTTGCGACAGCGCCAGTGCGCCGGTGTGGTCCCCGGAGACGTACAGGAACTTCATCAGGTTGAGCAGCAACCGGCGTACCCACGGGTCGTCGCAGTCGATCAGCTCCGCGTGCCGGAGATGCGGCAGCACCATCTGGTACTGCGGCCACTGCCGAGCTGATTCCGGGTCATTCGGATCGACGTTGCCGAGCAGGAGATGAGCGCCGTGCCGCATCTGCGAGCGAGTCTCGTCGGTCATCCTCGCGCGCAGCACCAGCTGCGCGAGCCGATGCAGGAGCAAGGTGCCGCTGCGGTGGTCCAGCTTGGCCAGGCGGCACCGGTTGATCTCCCGGAGCGCCCGGTCGAGCAGGACGGGATCGCGCATCGCGGTGTCCAGCTCCGGCGCGATCGACACTCCGCGGACTCCGGCGAACAGGCTGCGGGAAATCGGTTCGGCGGCGAAGAACGCACAGACCTGGAGCAGCTGGTGCGCGGCCGGGTTACGGGTCGAGAGCCCGTCGAAGGACACGTTCCAGGCGGCCGTCACGGAAATCTCGTAGTCCGTCGGACGCGGAGACATGGCGGCGAGTTCGGCCATCTTCTCGTCCAGCAGCCGGGTGTACTCGGCGACCGGCATCCCGGTCTCGGCACGCCACGCCGCCGCCTGGACCAGCGCGATCGGCAAGTCTCCCAGCTTTCCCGCCAGAGCGTCGGCGTCCGAAGAGGTCATCCCGGCATCCCAGCGGCGCAGGAGCTCGACGCTCTCCCGCCGGGCGAACCGGTCGACGTCGATCGTCACCGCCGGGATGGAGCCGGCGACGTCCCGTGAGGTGACCACGATCCGCCCCGGCCCGTCGATCGGCAGGAACGGCCGCAGGAGCTCGGGCTGGTCGGTCGCGTCGAAGACCAGGAGCCAGCGGCGGTACGGCTTGCCGGCCCGGAGCGCGGCCAGGACGGCCGGCACCGCGGTGACGGTCTCTTCCGCCCCCGGCAGCCGCAGTTGCCGGGCGAGTTCGGTCAGCGACGCCCGGATCTGGCTCTCCTGCGGCGCACTCACCCACCACACGAGATCGTGGTCGTGCAGCCGCCGGTAGATGTACTCGACCGCGATCTGGGTCTTGCCCAAGCCGCCCGGCCCGTGCAGGACCGCACAGCCGGCCGACTCCAGGGCCGCACCGAGCCGGTCCAGCAGTTCGCGGCGGCCGACAAACTCCGGGTTGCGGGCGGGAACGGCACCCCAGACGACCGGTGCGTCGGTGGTGATCCGCCGGATCCGGCGCAGCGAGGTGGCTGCTTCCTCCCTGACATCCGCGACGAGTTCGTCGGGGACGCCCGGCTCGACCATCGCCGGCGGTCCCATCGTGTCCGGGCTTTCCGCTTCGTCTGTGGTCTCGCCAGCCACCTCCGCCGCGGCGAGTTCACGTTCCCGCTCCTGCAACTGCTCGGCTCGCCACGCGTATGGACCCGATAGCGCGCGCATCACGACCCGCTCGAGGGAGATGTCCGCGGCCTCTTCGGGCAGGGACGCGTGGTCGGGATCGACCAACGCATCGGCGATCCTCAGCAAGACCGGGTGCTGTTCCCCGAACAGCTGCCCGGCCACAGACACTACTTGCACGGTATCCGCCCGCCGGCCGGCTGCCAGCAGAGCTTCGCGAATCGGGACCGGGAAATCGAATACGGCGTCGTCCCCGCCAGGACTTCCTGTCATGGGCGTACCGAGGAGCCCGCTGGTGAGCACCTCGGCGAGGTGCGAACTGTCGGCTTCGGGCACCAGCTCCGCCTGGACCAAGCGCGCGATCGGGAGGCTGACCGGTACCGCGGCCAGCAACGTCGCCAGCCGGAACGCCTGCGGTGTCGCGGCACCGAGGAACCGCTGGACCCGCTCCTGCGCCGTCAGCGGCCAGGCCGGCTCGTCGTCCTCGGCTTCGGGCGTCGGCTGGTCACGCGCGAGCAGGACCGTCCCCGGCACCGCCTCGCCGATCACACGCGAGAGAAGACGGACCCACCAGCCGAACCAGCGGCCGTCCAGTTCGAGAATGGGGACCGGTACCGCGCCGGTGATCGCCTTTTCCGGATCCGCCATCGTCATCCAGGCATCCGGGAGGTCGAATCCGTAGCGGCGGTTCGGCTGGAACGGACCGGGCGAGGTCAGCAAAGCCCGGTGCAGCGGGATACCGGTCTTCTTCCACAGGTGCTGGGGCAGCAGGTGCACCAGCGCGACCGGCATCCGCCTGCTCCACTGCGCCAGCAGCGGTGAGACGAGATCACGGCGCCACGCTTCACCCACCCCGTCGGTCAGAACGACCATCAGCCGGCCGCCGTACCAGTCCAAGAGCTCGGCCACGCTGTGCTGGGGTGCGTCCGGCGTGCCGCCGCGCAGCACGGGAGCGAGCGATCCATCGGTCGCCCTTGTCTCCGTTTCCAGGTACCGGATGCGGACAGTCCGAAACGCTCCGAGCTGCTGCACCAGCTCGAGGAACGCCGTCACCTCCGATCGCCACAAGATCATCGACGCCCCGGCATCGACCACCACCGTGAGATCCAGGACGCGGGTCGTCGGAGCGGGCTTGAGCCGGGGAAGCCAGAGGCCGGTCTGAACCGCTTGTTCGGCGGTCAGCTCCTCGTCCAGCTCGAGCTCGTCCTCGCGCGGCGACGGGCGTAGCTGTTTGAGCGGCCGGAGGGCACGCAGGATGTCCGGGCCCCCAGGCATCCTCGACGGCCTCGGAGCCAGGCCGTTCCCCAGCTTCGCTTTGTCGCGTCCGGGAACGTCCCGTACGTGTTCTCCGGCGACCGGCCACCGCTGTTGCCCGGTGACCCGGGCTTTCCCTACCGACGACAGCGGCGGCGGACCGGCGACCGGGTCCGGCTCGGGCTCCGGACGCGGTCCGGGGTCCAGCCCCGGCTCGGGCGGGTCGAAAGATGCTTCCGGTTCGCCGGCCTCCTGCGCCACGGGCTCTCCGAGTACTGCCGCGAGCCAGACCGCGTCCGCGACCTCGCTCCACGACAGCGGCTCGCCGTCGCCCGTTCGCCCATGCGGTTCCCCGGCCATCTCAAGGCGCCATGGAGTTCAATTGCCGCCAGAGCGCGTCCACCAGCCGGGGCCAGGACTCGCCTTCGTCGCGGTAGGCCCCCGACGTCGCGAGGTAGACCGCTTCGAGGAGTTTGTCGACCGGCAGCCCGCCGTACGCCTCGCTGCGGCTGACGAACTCCTCGATGATGCGCGACCTGTGGACATCGCTCGGATCGAGCGCGTGCGCCGCCACCATCGCCGACAGCTGTTCGATGTCCGGGTCCTTGATTTCGAGCCGGAGACACCGGCGCAGGAACGCCGGTGGGAAGTCGCGATCGCCGTTGCTGGTGATGACGACGAACGGGAAGGCGGCACACCGGACCCGGCCGTCCACTATCGTGGCCGTCGCGTCCGGGTCGGCCGTGAAGACCTCCACCTCACGGGTCCGGCTGCGCATCCGCACCAGCTCGGGGATCGTGAACTCACCGTCTTCGAACAAGCTGAGCAGGTCGTTGGGCAGATCGGCTTCGCTCTTGTCCAGCTCGTCGATCAGCAGCACGCGTGGTTGCCGGCGCGGGAGGAAGACGGTACCGAGTTCGCCGAGCCGGAGGTATTCACCGATCGGCGGTTCGAGGTCGCCGTCCCGGTGGTTGACCGCAGCCCGGGCACCGGCGGCCTGGGCACGGCCGATCGCGTCGTAGCTGTAGAGGCCGCCCTTGAGCGTGGTGTGCGACGTGATGGGCCACCGCAGCACCCGGCCGAGCCGCAACTCCCGCGCGACCCGGTACGCCAGGCTCGACTTCCCGCTGCCCGGACGGCCGGTCACCAGCAGCGGACGACGAAGGTACAGCGCCGCGTTGACCATCTCGATCTCGTGCGGGTCGACGTGCCGGGCGGCGAGCCGGTGCTCGGAGCCCAGCCGGCGATCCGCCTCGCCCTCGTCCTGCGGCACGACGTCGTCGGCGGGCAGCGGTCCGCCGTCGAACGCCCGCCACGGCGGCGCGGGCGGAAGCAGATCCGCCAGCGAAGCACCGGCGAGCGGGCGGCCGGTGCCGCGGTAGATCCACCAGTCCGGTTCCTCAGCATGCTCTACCGCGTTCATCTGATTCCTCCCGCATCGCGTCCGGCAGGTAGGGGCCGTCATCGAGGAAAAGCAACCTGCTCGGGTCGTCCCACAGGACGACCAGATCCCGGGCGATCCGGAGGTCGACGGGAATGGTCACCTCTCGGAACGCCGCCCGCCGCGAATTCTGCGTCCGGCTGGGCAGGTCGGCGAGACCGTCACCGTCGAGGAGCCACGCGACGACTTCGTGCAGCACCTCGGCGGAAGCGTCCGGGTGCCAGAGCAGCACGGGGATGCCGGAACGCAGGCCCGTCGCGAGCTCGTCGCCGCCGGGGCGCGGCCGTGTCGGCGGTGGGCCGGCGAGGACCATCATCAACCACCTGCCGTCGCTGAGAATGGCGTCGAGTCGATGGCGCTCGGCGATATCCCGCGAAGAGCAGTAGTACACCCGTTCGGCGGAGGGATTTCCGGCCATCGCCTCCCACCGGATGCGCCAGGCCCGGTGCCACTGCCGGGAGAACATCCGTTCCAGCGAACGGATGACGATGGGATAGTCCAAGAACAGTGGCCGGGGATCCCCGGTTTCGTGTTCCTTGCACCACCGGTGCACGGGCAGGTTCACCAGCGCCCTCGGCAGCACGAACTCGAGCGCCGCCTCCTCGCGGTATTCCGACCAGGCCCGTTCCGCATCGACGATCAGCCGGTCGACGTGGCGTTCGAGCTCGTCTCCGCGAATGGTCGCGATCCCGCCTCTGGCGGGCGGCCACTCCTGCGGGTCCTCCTGACGCCAATGGGAAACGACATGCCGGTCGGGATCGATCCCGTCCACCTCGACCATGATCACCAGGTGCAGGCGCATTCCGTCACCGCCGTGGTCGCGTTCGGCGCGCAGTTCACTCAGCCGTTCCTCGCCCTGAACGCGGCGCGCCTGGCTGCTGTTCCAGTCCCGCAGTTCGTCGCCGAGCGGTCGCGCGCACGTCGCGGCTACCAGTTCGACGAAAGCCAAGGACGGCGGCAGTCCGTGGGCCGGCGTGTTGAGCTCGGTCAGCAGGCAAAACGCTGCCCAGGCATCGCCCGGTTCACCGGCCGGGCAGGTCGCCGGGCTCGCCGCTCGCCTGACTAGCGCACCGAGCTTGGGCGGGGTGAATCCGGCCAGTACGGACCGCAACCAGAGCAATTCGGAATCCGGCAGCAAGTCGTGCATCCGCGGTTCGTGGACGAGCCGGTGCAGCAGCTCGGATTCCGGCGAGCCCGGGCGCAGCATCCGGACAGCGCGGTCGAGCGCGTGCATCCCGTCGTTCACCCGGGCGCAGGCGTTGACGATGTCGATCAGCTGGTCCCGCCCGGTCACGTGTTCGGACAGCGTCAGCTGAAACCCGAGGTTGTCGTGGATCAGTTCCACCAACAGCGATCGGCTCGGCCGGTCACCGGCCAACCCGGCATTGGCGAGCAGATTGACGATCGCCTCTCGGACGGCCACCCGAACCGTGGACGTAAGGTGCAGCTCGCGTCCCGGTTTGTAGGTTCGTTCACCGGCCGACACCTGACGGACCACCTCCCCGCCCGGAAGCCCGGGAATCGTGATTTTACCTACCGAACCCCGGAGAAATATCGGGCAAAAGATGGACACGAGGTGCGCCGGAACCGGACGCCCCGCTCAATGGTGCGGGTTCACCCACCCTCGATGAGCGCGGCGAGTGCGGTGACCTGTGGGGATTCCGGCTCCAGAAGCCTGATCGCGTCCAGCAGGTCGACGAGACCGCGATCGAACCGCCGGCACGTCATGGCCAACGCGATCACGTGGAGGCGGTCTTCGGTGTGGTGGGGAATGATGTCCGCGATATCGCGACGAGGGAACAGGTCCAGCAGGAGACGGCGGCCTTCCGCACCTCGGACACACGACACTGCGAGGAGGGCCTCCACCAAGTCCGGCAAGGCCGGCCCAGGCACCGATGACAGCGATTTCCGGCCAGGAAACGTGGTATCGACCGCACCGAGCAGGCGTAGCCAAGCTCCCGTCTTCGTTTCGTCGACCGAAACGCGCATCCGCCGATAAGACGGAGCGGCCGCCGAGTCGGCTCGCACGAGATCACGGTAGAACGAGTCCGAGGCGATCAAGGCCAACGCGGCCCCTGACCGTTCCAGCGCCCTCTTCGTTTCGGGCGCCTCCACCAAACTGAAGGCGTGGCTGGTCGCGGCACCGGCCGTGCAATCATTGTCCTGGCGGGCCTCTCCAGTGTGGAATGCCACGCGCAACTGCACGTGCACGTCTCCAGCAGACGAGACGTTGAAGCGCCGTACCCAGGCCAGTAAGAAGTCGGGCAGCCAGCGCACCAGATCCGTCGTCACTACCTGGGCGGGAAGCTGAATCAACGAGCCTTCGCCGGTGTCCTCTGCGGAAAGAACGTCCCAGGAAACACCGGCCTCTTCGAACGAAGCCCGCAGCTGCTCCCACAGACCTCGGTGATCGAAGAGCCGGCGCGCCGGAGGCCCGGTGTCGTCGTGACCGGCGAAGCCCAGCGCCATGAACGTCTTGCGGCAAGCGGCTGAGTCCATGGGCACCGGACCTCCCCGAGTTCGCGGCATCCGCCATTGTCACAGGTCAACACGTTCGCCGCCACGCTTGCGGGGAGGCAGCCGATCACGGCGGCGGCACGGCCCGTGTCACCCTGACGGCAAACGACATCCGTCCCTGTTGCATCGGCCGGAAATGCGGGATGATGCGAAGCGGGCCGACGGGGTCCGTTCTCCGTGCGAAAGGGGAATGGTGATGCAGCACGTACCACGCTCGGACGGGGAAGCGGGAATCGCGTCGGAGCTCATCGACCTCGGCGAAGTACCACTCGCCCGGCTGCGCGCCTTGGACGGCCGCGAATTACGGAGCGCGGTACGGCACGCAGCCGACCGGGTTTCCGCCATCCCCGTGACAGCAAGTGGCAGCGGAGGCGCCCGGCGGGTCGATTGACCGTGACTTCGGATGAACTGTCCCCCCATCGCCTGTCGTGGGTCGATTTCGACACGTTCGCACGCGGACGCGGTGACGGCGCGTCGGTACGCCGGCTACGCGCGGCCGAGCGGAGCAGACGACTGCTCCTCTTGAGAGGAATCATCGACCAGGTCGCCAAATCACCGGAGATTTCCGGGCCACTTCCCTCGCCCGAATCGGCGTGGGAGCTGCTCGCCCGGATTCAGGAACTGGCCCCCGCCGCGGTCGAAACGATCCTGGCACACCCCTATACCGGAACCTGGGCCGGTTACACCACGCGATTGTGCCGTCAGGACATAACCGGCGTCTGCCCGTTCTGGGTCCACCTCGGGCACGTGCACTGCCTGGCCGCGGCGGCAGCCGTGCACGCCGGCGCAGCCTTCGAGGCCGAACTTCCCATCTGGCAAGGCAACGTTTCACTGCCTACGCTCGGTACGGTCCGCCTCCGCACAGGTGAGGCGTTCGGGGTGGCACAGGTCTCCGCCGGTAGTGACGGCGTCTTCTTTCGGAACCGGGACACCGAGGTCCGCCTGCCGGACGACTTGAGCATCGAGACCGCCGGCTGGCAACCGGTCCGCCGGGTCACGAGCTGGTGCGGCGACCGGCGGCTTTCAATCAGGCTCGACGACGTGGATCCCTATCGCGGGCTGTACGAACCGATTCCCCCTCGGCGCCTCACGGCGTTGGAGGTCGAGTCCTGGCGTACGGTCGTCGACGGCGCGTGGCAGCTGCTGATGACTCACCTGCCGGGTGTGGCCGAGACGTTGCCGGTCGGCCTCGAATCGCTGGTACCGGCCCCGGCGGTGGCCTTCCGGCTGCCCAGTGCGTCGACGGGGGAAGCTTTCGGCAGTGCGATCGTGGCCTACGGCGCGGATCCCGAGCCACTCGCGGCCGCACTCGTCCACGAGTTCCACCACATCCGGCTCGGCGGCGTGCAGCACCTGGCCACCTTGCACGCCGACGACGGCCGGGAACGGTTGTACGCACCTTGGCGGGAAGACCCCCGGCCCATCGGTGGTGTGCTGCACGGGATCTACGCGTTCTTCGGGGTCACTGCGTTCTGGCGGGCGTTGTCCGCTGCGGAGCCGGCCCATGAACTGGCTGCCTTCGAGTTCGCGCTGTGGCGTACCGCGGTCTGGCGCACCCTGCGCGCGGTGTACGACGACGAAAGCCTCACCCCCACCGGGCGTAGGTTCCTCGAAGGAATCGCGACCGAACTGACGCCGTGGCAGAAGGAACCGGTGCCCGCCGAACCTGCCACCTGGGCGGCGACAGCGGCGCTCGACCACTACGCGACCTGGCGCCTCCGCCACCTGCGCCCCGATGCGCGGACCGTCTCGGCCCTCGCCGACGCCTGGCGCCGAGGGGAGGCATGGCCCAAGCTCGGCCGGTTGCCCGAACCACACATGCCGACTCCCGTCCCGGACGGTGGCTGGTCCGACGCGCGGACCGACCTGATCCGGCTACGACTGGGCCGGGACCGGAACTCGTTCGCCGTCAACGGGCCGATGGTCCCTGGGGTGACCAGCGCGGATCTGGCGCTGGTGGCCGGTACCCACGAGCTGGCAGCGGACGGTTACCGGGACCTGCTGGCTGTGGACCCCGACGTCCCGGCCGCGCTGGTCGGTCTCGGGCTCGCCTTGGCCGCGCATGGCACCGGACCGGCGGCACGAGCTCTGCTGCACAGTCCGGAACTGGTCCGGGCGGTACACCGCGAAATCCGCACGAACACCGACTCCACTCCGGCAGTCGAAGTCATCGCCGGGTGGATCGGCCGGTTCACCCACTGATCGAAAGTTAAAGCGGCATCGGGTCGATGTCGCAGTCGGCGCGGACTCCCTGTGACGCCGCGATCGTGCCGGGATGCGCTTCGCCAAGAACGTGCCGGTAGCGGCTCATGACGTCCTCGTACAGCTGGTCCGCCTCTTCGATCAGGCCGAGTGCCCTGAGGTCCAATGACCGGTTGAGCTGAACTGCCAGCGTTGTCGGGTGGTCTTCGCCGAGAACCCGCCGTGAACGGTCCAGCAGTTCCGCATCACGCTCGGCGGCTTCTTCGACACGATCCAGTGCCGCGAGGTCACTTGCGACACCGATCCCGCACACGATCGTGTGCGGGTGATCCTCACCGAGCAGGAGCCGGAACTCCTCCAACGACCGCTCGTCCAGGGCCCGCGCACTCGACGGATCGCCGGAGAGCCTCAGGGTCACACCGAGGTCGAGCGCCGCGGAGAGAGTGTGCGGGTGCTTTTCTCCCAAGCTTTCACGATAGAGATCGAAGACTTCCTCGCCCAGTTCACGGGCCCTCGCGAACTCGCGATTGTGCCGCAGGTCGATCGAGTACCCGAGAGCGCACGCCAGTGCGTTCGGGTGTTTGTTGCCGTACCGGATCCGGAACCGGCGGAGGGCGTCCTCGGAGATCTTGCGTGCCTCGTCGTGATCGCCGTCCTTCCGGCACGCGACCGCGAGGTGGTACTTGCGACGGAGGGTGCCGATGCTGTCCTCACCATACTGCCGCTCGACCCGGTCGGTGATCTGCTGCTGCTCGATCCTCGCCCACGGGTAGTCGCCGAGCTCGCGCCGCGCGATCACCATCAAGACCTGTGTCGTGACGGTCGACGTGTTGTCATAGCCCAAGACCTCCGCACGCCGATGGTAGGTTTCGCCGGCCAGTTCGTTCGCCTGCCCGTAGTCCCCCGTCAGGAGCAGCGCCGTAACATAGTCGTTGGCTGCTTTCAGCGTGATCGGGTCGTCGTTACCGAACAAGCCACGCGCCTTGACGAAGATCTCTTCGTTCCGCTGTGCGGCTTCTGCGAAGTCACCTCTCGTCTTCAAGATCAGCGCGTAAGTCAGTGCGGCGTTGAGTGTCTCTTCCTGGTCGGCACCGATCGCCTCGCGGTAACGGTCGAAAGTGCGTTTGCTGATTTGCGCCGCATCGGCGTACCGCCCCACTGCCCACAGGTAGAACGCCAGCCGCTCGGACGCTCCCAGCTCCTGCATGGGCGGGTCTTCGATAGGTGCTTCGCCCCTGCCCTGCCGTTCGAGCCGGTCCCGCTCCCACGCCTGCACCGCACGTTCCCCGAGCGTGACCGCGCCCTCGTGGTCCCCCCAGTGGTAGAGGAACTGCATCAAGTTGATCACCAGCTGCCGCACCCACTGGTCAGTGCACTCGATCAGCTCGGCGTCGTAGATGTGGGGCAGCACTTCTTGGTAGCTCTGCCACTGCCGGGGTGATTCCGGAGCCCGCGGGTCGAGGTTGGCCAGCAGCTCGTGCGCGCCGTGCCGCATTTCGTTGCGGCGCTGCTCCGTCATGCGGTTCCGGAGGACCAGCTGCACGAGCCGGTGCAGCAGGATGGTGTCGGTCCGGTGGTCGATCTTCGCGAGGCCGAACCGGTTGATGTCGCGGACCGCCCGGCCCAGCTTGATCGGGTCACGCAGTGCGGCGTCGAGTTCGGGGGACACCGTGAGCCCGCGGACTCCGGTGAACAGGCTGCGCGACACCGGCTCAGGGGCGAAGAACGCACAGACCTGCAACAGCTCGTGCGCGGCCGGGCTGCTGACACTCAGCTGGTCGAACGAGACGTTCCACGCCGCCGCGACCGAAGTCTCATAGTCCTGCGGATTCGACGTGTCGAGGATCTCCGCGACCTTCTCGTCGAAGAGCCGGAGGTATTCCCTGGCTGTCATGCCCGTTTCCGCCAGCCACGCCGCCGCCTGTTCGATGGCCAGCGGCAGGTCGCCCAGCTTCTCGGAGATGCGGTCGGCGTCCGTGTCATCCAGTTGGGGACCGCGTCGGCTCAGCAGCATCTTGCTTTCGCTGCGCTCGAACACGGCCACCTCGAGAGGACGCGCAACAGCCGCCCAGTTCGGGTTGCGCGAGGTCACCAAGATGTCTCCCGGGCCGCCGACCGGGAAGAAGGGCCGGACCATGTCCAGGTCTTCCGCCGAGTCGAAAACCAGGAGCCATCGACGGTACGGCCGACCGAGCCGCAGCGCTTCCTTGACCGCCGGCACCGCGGTGTTCGCCTCGGATGCCCCCGGCAGGCGAAGGTGCTGGGCCAGCTCCGTGAGTGACGCGTGGATCTGGGTCGGCCGCGTGGCCTGGATCCACCAGACGATGTCGTAGTCCTGCAGGTGCCGGTAGATGTACTCGGTGGCCATCTGGGTCTTGCCGATGCCGCCCATGCCGTGCAGGGCGGCAGGCAGGACGGCCGTCGTGCCCGTACCCAGTTTTTCGCTCAACTGGGCCAGCAGTTCGCCACGGCCGGTGAAGTTGGGGTTCGGCGGCGGAATTGCACCCCAGATCGGGGGCACCTCTTCACCCGAACGCCGGACTTGACGCGAAGTAGACGTGCCGACACTGGCCACCACACTCGCCTTCTCGGCGGTGACCGGTTTACCCAAACCGCTTGGCGCTAGTTCTACCAGGGCTCGGCTCTCCTCTTTGGCAGCTGCGGTTTCACCAGGAACCACCCTGTGCACCTCAGCCATCCGCTCACCTCGGGGCAGGACATTGGCGTCAGCCTGATTCAGGTCGACGCCAGACGCAAGCCTACCCAATCGGTCCAGCCCTGCTAACCTGCCCAAACGATCAGCCCGGGAGAGATACGGGCCGGACAGGGCAGTCATCACATCTCGTTCGAGGGCTATCTCCTCACTCGTCGCCGTCTCGGGCTCCGGGTCCGGTGTCGAATCGGGATCGACCAGAGCTGCTTGAAGCCTTGCCAGCACTGCGTTCTGGCTGCCGATGCGCCGCGACGCCACGCGCACCGCGTGGGCAGTATCCGACCTTCGTGCCCCGCTGAGCAAGACCCTTCTCGTCTGGCCGGAAAATTCCCACGGCGTCGTTCTGTCCCATGGTTGCCGGGTTCCGTCGTTGTGAAGCAGCCCGCTCGTGAATACCTCGACCAGGTGATCCGGGCCGGAACCCGGGAGCATTTCCGCTTGCACCGCGGACGCCACTTCGATATCGACCGGAACTGCCGCCAAGAGCGTGACCAGCCGGAATGCGGATGGCGAAGCCTGACTGTGAAAATCTCTCACCTGATCTTGAGCGGTGACCTGATTATTCGACGGCTCCGAATTTTCACTCGATTCGGGGACAGATACCGCCGGACGGTCGTGAACCACCATGACCGAGCACTTCCGCGGCTCGTCCGCTCGACCGGTGACGATCTCCGCCCACCTGCGAAACCAGCGTTCCTGCAATTCCAGGACGGGGACGGCGATCGAGTCCCCGGCCGGTTCCGCTCGCTCGAGGCCGTCGGACAGCAGGTCGGTCAGGTGGACCCGGTACGAGTCGTTGGGCCGGACCGGGCCGGTCGTCGTGATTTCGGCGTTCTGGGCGTCGACGCCCCCACGCGCCCACAGCCGCCTCGGCAGCAGGTGGACGATCGCCACCGGGACCTTGCGGCCCCAGCGGGCGATCAGCGGCTGCACCAGATCCTGGTGCCAGGCGTCGCTGATCCCGTCCGTCAGCACGAGCATCACCCGGCGCCCGGAGGAGCCGACCGGCTCGCCGGCGCCGCGCACCGGGCTTTCCGGGGTGCCGCCGCGCAGCACCGGCTCCATGACCATGCCGCCCTCGGCGCGCCCGGCCTTCCCCGTCTCCAGCAGCCGTACCTGGACCGACCGGAAGACGCCGAGCCGGCGCCGGCACAGCGTGACGAACGCCGCGATGGTCGGGGCCCACAACGCCATCGACGGCGCCTGCTCGACCACGAGCGTCAGGTCCAGCCACGGCAGCCGCTTCCGCTTGGTGACCGGGACCCACATCCCCGCTTCCGCGCTGACCTCGGCGGTTCGCGCCTCGTCGAGTTCGGCGTCCTCCGGCCGGGCCGAAGGCACCTTGCGCTTGAACGCCCGGAAGGCGCCCACGAGCTTGCCCACATCGGGCAACGGCGAAGCGGCGCCGGGCGTGGGCGTCCCCTCCTGTCCCGGCCGGGCACCCGCGGCCGGAGCACGCTGGTCGGTCCCGGCCCGCATCGGGACGACCGGCTCGGGCAGGCCGGGCGGTGGCCCGGCTCCGGCGTGCTCGGGTTCCTTCATCGGAGGAGGATGCGCCCGGCCGCTCTCGGGCGGCTGAGGGCGGGCTGAAGACACTGGTGGCTGGGCGGGAGGAGGCGGCGGCTCGGTCGTGTTCGCCGCGATGGCCGCCATCAGCCACAAGCCGTCCGCGACCTCTCTCGCGGTCAGGTCGTGGTCCTCCGGACCTCCCGGGGTGGCCGGCATTTCAGTGGCCCTGCTGGTTCAGCTGCTGCCACAGCGCCTCGACCAACGACGGCCAGCCGGGATCGTCGGGCTGGTAGGCGCCGGAGGTCGCCAGGAAGATCGCGTCGAGCAGCTTGTCCGCCGGCAGGCCACCGAGCGCCGCGCGCCGCGCGACGAAGTCCTCGATGAGCACTCCCCGCTGCCGCGGGTCGAGTGCGTGCGCGGCGACGATGGCGGCGAGCTGCGCCGGGCTCGGGTCCTTCATCTCCAGGCGCAGGCAGCGGCGCAGGAAAGCGGGTGGGAAGTCCCGCTCCCCGTTGCTGGTGATGACGACGACGGGGAACGCCGAACAGCGGACGACGCCGTTCTCGATCTCGGCGGTGTAGCCGGGATCGGCCGTGAACACCTCGGCCACCGGCGACTGGCGGGCGTCCCGGGCCAGCTCGGGGATGAGGAACTCGCCGTCCTCGAAGATCGAGAGCAGGTCGTGGGGCAGATCGGATTCGGCCTTGTCGAGCTCGTCCACCAGGAGGACCCGCGGCAGGCGGCGCGGCAGGAACGCGGTTCCCAGCTCGCGCAACCGGACGAAGTCGCCGATCGGCGGCTCCGCCGCCCCGCTCTCCACCGGGCCGGCGCGGCGCGCGGCCGACGCCTGCACCCGTCCGATGGCGTCGTAGTCGTACAACCCGGACTGCAGGGTCGTCTGCGAAGTGATCGACCACCGGAGCACCCGGCCGAGGCGCAGCTCGCGGGAGATCCGGTAGGCCAGGCTCGACTTGCCGCTGCCGGGTTTCCCGGTCACCAGGAGGGGACGGCGCAGGTACAGGGCGGCGTTGACCATGTCGACTTCGGCGCGGTTGGCGTGCCCGGCGGTGAAGCTCAGTTCCACGCCCAGGCGCCGGTCGGTCTCCGCGTCGTCCTGCGGCACGTCGGCGGCGAGCGGTTCGCCGTCCCGCCGGAAGTCACGCCACGGCGGCGGCGGGGGCAGCCGATCGGCCAGGTGCGTGTCCTGCAGGGGGTGTCCGGTGCCCCGGTAGATCCACCACTCCGGCGTGCGATCAGGAAGCTCGGTCGTGCTCATCGGCACCTCCTCCCCCGGCCGGGCCTCTTCCGCCATCGCCGAGGGGGAGCGTGCGGCTCGGGTCGTCCCATAGCACCACCAAATCCCCTATGACGCCGCCATCCGGAGACGACGACCGATTTCCCAGTGCATCGAGACGGTGCTTGCGGGTCAGTGCTGGCAAATTCCCCAAATCACCACTACCGGCCAACCAGGCTACCACCTCGCGCACGACTTCCGAAGAGACCGTGGGGTGCCAAACGATCACGGGCAGTCCGGCGCGCAATGCGGCGAAAAGCTCGTCGCGCCCCGGAATCGGGCTCACCGGCGGCGTCTGCGTCAGAACGGCCATGAGCCACCGCTCGTCACTGAGAATCGCGTCGAGGCGATGACGATCTTCGGTGTCCTCGCGGTTGCAGAAATACACGCGCTCGAACGACGGCTCCTCGCTCCAGGCCGCCCATCTCCGGCGCCAAACTCGGTGCGAACGCCGCGAACTCATCCGTTCCAGTGAACGAATAACCGTCGGATATGTCATGTACAGCGGTTGCGGCTCTCCGATGTCACGCTGCGTGTTCCACGTGTGCACCGGAAGGTCCAACAGCACGCGCGGAAGCACGAACTCGAGAACGGCTTCGGCATCGCGTGTCGACCACGCCTCTTCCGCCGCCGAGATCGTTTTCGCCACTTCGTCCTCGAGCCCGGCCGACGTCGTCCAAACGGTTTCCCCCCGAGGTGGCGGCCACTCGGCGGGATCGTCCTGCCGCCAGTGCGAAACCTCGTAGAGATCCTCTTCGACGGGGTCGGGACTGATCATGATGGTCAAGTGCAGCCGCCCCGACGCCGACGGCGTGACGTGGGCCCGAAGCTCCCGCAGCGCATCGTCGAGCCGAAGGTGGTTCGCCTGTCCTTCAGCCCATTGCCGGAGCTGCACGGCCAGCCGGTCGTCACACTCCGCCGCGATCAGCTCGGCGAAGGCCACGACCGGCGGCAGCTCCCCCGGGGCGGCATTGAAGTCCGCAAGGCCGAAGAAGGCTTCGGCGGCGTCCGCGTACTGCGGTGCCGGCACGACATACCGGGCGGCGCGGCGAACGGCGGCCCGGAGCCCCGGTGGCGAGAATCCTTCGAGCTGGCGGCGGAATCGCTCCTGGTCCGCCTCCGGTACCACATCCCGCAATGGCAGGGAATCCACCAAAGCGCGGAACTCCGTGCATTCCTTCGTACCCGGCCGGAGGAACTCCAGGACATCGGCCAGTACCGGCAGGCCTTCTTCGATCCCGCTGCACCCGTTGACGATTTCGATCAGCTGTGCTCGCGGCGCCAGCTGATCCGGCACGGTGAACGGATTGTCCAGCGCTCTCCGGAGCTCCGCGACCATCAATGTGCGGATCGACTTGTCATCGGCGAAACCGGCGACCACCAGCACGTCGACGAGTGCCCGGCGAATCGCTATGCCGATTTGGGGGCGCCCTTGCGTTGTCGACACCGGCGTACCACCTCCCGCCCCCGCGAAGTGCCCCGAAGATCGCGAGTCTACCTATCCGGTGCACCGCGAAAAGGGGCAAAAGGCGGACAACTGCTAACGAACTCCATACGCCGAGCGACTCGCGATCACCGCGCCGAGCTTCTCGACCTGCGGCGACGCCGGATCCAGCATGCGCACCGTGGCGAGCAATTCCTCCAGACCGCCGTCGTAACGCTCGCACGTGCGCGCCAATTCGATCACGTGCAAGCGGTCTTCCGCCTGGTGCGGCACCGCGTCCGCGATCTCGCGGCGGGAAAACATCTCCAGCAGGAGCCGGCGGCTTTCCGCGTTCCGCACGCACGTGATCGCCAGCAGCGCCTCGACCAAAGCCGTGAACGGGAGCGGCCGGTCCGCTCGTTCGACGGCCGGCGCCGTCGCCGACACGGCGATCGCGGCGAGCGGGGCACCCAAGAGACGCAGCCACGCCCACGCGGCGTGCTCCCCCACCTTGACCTTCACCGGGATCCGGCGGTAGGACCGCGGATCGGCGGCCGGGTCCTGGGAGACGACGTCCTCGTAGATCAGGTCCGAGGTGATCAGCGCGAGGTCCGCCTTCGACTCCTTCTGCGCTGCCTTGGCCTCGGGCGCGTCGAGCATGCGGAACGTCGCGCTCACCGCCTTGCTGACCTTGCCGTGACTGCCTTCGGCCACTTCGCCGGCGTGCAGGGCCAGCCGGAGCTGCACCTGAGCCTCGGCCGCGTGGACGTGGTTGTACCGTCGAAGCTCGTCCCGCATCCGGTCGGGGAACTCGGCGACGAGGTCCGCCTTGGCGATCTCGGGAGGCAGCAGGATCATGGCGCCGTCGCCGGTGTTCTCGACGAAGCACGCGTCCCACGGGATGCCCGTTTCGGCGAAGCTCGTGCGCAGGACCCGCCAAAGTCCGTCGTGCACCTCGCGCAAGTGGGCCATGGTTCTGCTCGGGTTGTTGTACCCGGCGACGTCCACGGCCATGATCGTCCGGTGCAGCGCGGCCGGATAGGAATGCACGGCCCACCTCCCCACGTCCCGGGCCCATTGTCCCAGACCCATGCACGCTCGGCCATGTTCGCGCAGGGCGTTACCGGAAATCCGGAGCTCCCCGGCCGGCTTTCGTCCATAATTCGGCGTGCCCACGACACGCCTGCACCTGGTCAGCGCGGATGAAGACCACCGCGTCTCGACCATCGAGCTCTTCTTCGACCTGGTCTTCGTCTACGCCATCACCCAGACCACCCAGCTGATGGCCGACCACCTGAGTCCCACCGGTGTCGGGCAGGGGCTGGCCATGCTCGCCGTCCTGTGGTGGTGCTGGTGCTCCTATGCCTGGCTCGGGAACACCATCCACGTCGACCACGGGATCGCGCGGCTCGCCATGTTCGGGGCCATGGCCGTGATGTTCCTGGTGTCGCTGACCATTCCCGAGGCCTTCGTCGACCACCCCGGAGGGTTGTACGCGCCCGCGCTGTTCGTCGCCTGCTACGCGCTCGTGCGGCTGCTGCACCTCGTCGCCTACCTCGGCGCCGCGAAACACGACCCCGGGTTGCGGCGGGTGCTGCTCAAGATGTTCGTCGGCGTGACGCCCAGTGTCGTGCTGCTCGCGGTCGCCGCCTTCCTCGGCGGGCCGTGGCAGCTGGGGCTGTGGGTCGTCGCGCTCCTCGTCGACTACCTCAACGTCTACCTCACCGGGCCCGACGGCTGGCGGCTGAACTCGCCCGCGCACTTCGCCGAGCGGTTCGGGCTCATCGTGATCATCGCGCTCGGCGAGTCGATCGTCGCCATCGGCATCGGGATCGGCGCGCTGCCGATGTCGTGGCTGGTCGCCGGGGCCGCCGTGTGCGGGCTCGCGCTGGCCGCCGGGATGTGGTGGACGTACTTCGACGTCGTCGCGCGGGTGTCCGAGCACCGGCTGACCCAGGCCACCGGCGTCGAGCGCACCAAGCTCGCCACCGACAGCTACACCTTCCTGCACCTGCCGCTGATCGCCGGGATCGTGCTCGTCGCCCTCGGGCTGAAGAAGGCGTTCCTCTACATCGCCGACACCGAGAACCACACGCCCGGCGAGGCTGTGCACGGCGTGCCGATCTGGACGCTGACCGGCGGCCTCGCGCTCTACCTCATCGCCCTGAGCTCCCTGCGCAAGCGCAACCTCGGCAGCTGGAACGTCCAGCGGCTGGTGGTCGGCGTCCTGCTCGTCGCGGCGACGCCGCTGCTGGAACACGTGCCCGCGGCCGCGCTGCTGCTGATCGTCGCCGGGCTCGTGCTCGGGCTTGTCACCTTCGAACGGCTTCGGTTCGCGGAATGGCGCAGGCAGGTGCACAAAGCGCACGCGTGACGGACCCCGCACTGGCGCTATCCCCGGCCCCGGGTTAACCTACTGGCGAGTAGGTAACGGGATGGAGGGCCACATGGCTGCGCCAAGGAAACGGGACGCGATGGGCTGGGGCCTGTCCGCGCTGACCCGGCTGGCCGGGAGCAAGGTCGTCGAGCGAGCCGGGCTGCGCAAGCCCCTCGAAGGCCTGGTCACCGCGGGGACCCGCAACGGCTTCCGCGTCGCCGGCGCGGCTACCCGGTCGTTCAAGTCGGTGCAGAAGCTGGGCAAGCCCGCCCGGCTGGCGCCGTCCGCGGACACCGGGCTGTTCGACCTCACGCCGACCGAGGACCAGCAGCTCATCGTCGAGACGGTGACGGAGTTCGCCGCCGAGCAGCTGCGGCCGGCCGCCGCGGACGCCGACGCCAAGCTCGAAGCACCCGAGGGCCTGCTGAGCCGGTCCGCCGAGCTGGGCATCAGCCTGGTCGGCATCCCGGAGGAGCTCGGCGGCATCGGCACCGAACGCTCGGTGGTCACCAACGCGCTCGTCGCGGAAGCGCTTGCTCACGGCGACCTCGGCCTGGCCGTGGCCGTGCTCGCGCCGTCCGCGGTGAGCACCGCGCTGGTCAGCTGGGGCGACGAGCAGCAGCAGGCCGACTACCTGCCCGCGTTCACCGGCGAGCACGTCCCGGCCGCGGCGCTGGCGCTGCAGGAGCAGAAAGCGCTCTACGACCCCTTCAAGCCCGCGACGAAGGCACGTCGCACGCCGAAGGGCTACCAGCTCGACGGCGTGAAGTCGCTGGTGCCGCGCGCGGCGGCGGCCGAGCTGTTCATCGTGTCGGCCGACCTCGAAGGCCGCGGCCCGGCGCTGTTCCTCGTCGAGTCGTCGAACGCCGGCGTCTCCATCGAGAGCGAGCCCGCGATGGGCCTGCGCGGCGCCGCGACCGGCAAGCTGCACCTTTCGAGCGCCAACCTGCCCGCGGGCGCGCTGCTCGGCGGCGGCAAGCCCGACGTCTTCACCGAGGCGGTCCGGCTGTCGCGGCTGGGCTGGGCGGCGCTGGCCGCGGGCACCGCGAAGGCCGTCCTCGACTACGTCGTCCCTTACGTCAACGAGCGGACGGCGTTCGGCGAGCCGATCAGCCACCGGCAGGCGGTGGCGTTCTCCGTGGCCGACATCGCGATCGAGCTGGAGGGCCTGCGGCTGGTCACACTGCGCGCCGCGGCGCGGGCCGAACAGGGCAAGCCCTACGCCCGCGAGGTCGCGCTGGCGCGGAAGCTGGCCGTGGACAAGGGCATGCAGATCGGCAGCGCGGGCGTGCAGCTGCTCGGCGGGCACGGCTTCGTCAAGGAGCACCCGGTCGAGCGCTGGTACCGCGACCTGCGCGCCATCGGCGTCATGGAAGGCGCCGTCCTTCTCTAGGCTTTCGGAAAGGCAAGTTAACGATGATTAACCTGGAAGTCCCCAAGAAGGCCGGCGCCCTGATCAACCAGGCGTACCAGGCCGCGGCCGAGGTGTTCCGGCCGATCTCGCGCAAGTACGACCGCGCGGAGCACACGTACCCGGCCGAGCTGGACATGTTCGCGGCGCTGCTGGACGGGCTCAACTCCTCCGGCGAGGGCGGCGCGGGCGCGGCCGGCGTGCGCCGTTCGAAGGATGAGAACGAAAAGGGCAACCGCAACGGCGCCAACCTGAACGTCGTCCTCGGCACGATCGAGATGTGCTGGGGTGACGTCGGCCTGCTGCTGTCGATGCCGCGCCAGGGCCTCGGCAACGCGGCGATCGGCTCGGTCGCCACGGACGAGCAGCTCGAACGCTTCTCCGGCATGTGGGCGGCGATGGCGATCACCGAGCCGTCCTGCGGCTCGGACTCGGCGGCCATCACGGCGACCGCCCGCCTGGACGGCGACCACTACGTCCTCAACGGCGAGAAGATCTTCGTGACGTCCGGCGAGCGCGCCGACGCGGTGGTCGTGTGGGCGACCCTGGACAAGACCAAGGGCCGCGCGGCGATCAAGTCGTTCGTGGTGGAGAAGGGCACGCCGGGCTTCGAGGTGGTGCGCGTCGAGCACAAGCTCGGCATCCGCGCCTCCGACACGGCGGTGCTGCGCTTCGAGAACTGCCGCGTGCCCAAGGAGAACCTCCTGGGCACCCCGGAGATCGACACGGCCAAGGGTTTCGCGGGCGTCATGCAGACGTTCGACAACACCCGGCCACTGGTGGCGGCGATGGCGATCGGCGTGGCCCGCGCGGCGCTGGAGGAGACCAAGCGGATCCTGTCCGAAGCCGGAGTGGAGATCGACTACGACCGCCCGGCGAACGCCCAGCACGCGGCGGCCGCGGAGTACCTCCGCCTGGAAGCGGACTACGAGTCGGCGTACCTGCTGACGCTGGAATCGGCGTGGATGGCGGACAACCGCAAGCCGAACTCGCTGCAGGCGTCGATGGCGAAGGCGAAGGCGGGACGCTCGGTCGTCGACATCACCCTGAAGTGCGTCGAGTTAACGGGCGCTTACGGCGAGGAGTCCCTCCTCGAGAAGTGGGCACGGGACGCGAAGATTCTGGACATCTTCGAAGGCACGCAGCAGATTCAGCAGCTGATCGTGGCTCGCCGGATCCTTGGGAAGTCCTCCGCCGAACTGAAGTAGTTGTGGTGTAACGGAAAGCCGCCCGGTCGCTTGCCCTTCTCGGGGCTCTGCGACCGGGCGGCTTTCGCGTCGGCGGGAAGGGGGTTTCATGATCAGGCCGCCTCCAGGCCGTCATCGAAGGCAGGCCGTCCGAACACCGCGTCGACGGCCTCGCGCGCCCGTTGGTGGCTCGACGGGACCAGGTGCGTGTACGTCCGGAGCGTGAAGCCCGGGTCCGCGTGCCCAAGGTAGTCGGCCAGCTCCGCGATCGAGACCGCACGGGCCAGGAGCGTCGAGGCATAGAAGTGACGGAGCGCGTGCATCCCGTCCGCGCGACCTCGGTACTTGACCCCGGCAGCCCGGAACGCTCCGTGCCAGACAACCTTAGTGAATAGGTCCCCGGAGTACAGCCGGCCACCTTCCCCGGTCATCAGCAGCCGTGCCGTCACCGGGTCACCGTCAGCGCTCTGCCAGGGCAGCGTGACGGCTACGGACGGGAACCGGTCCTCGTGGTCGTCGATCTCGGCCAGCATGGCGGCCGACAGCGGGATGGTCCGCTCCTTGCCCCGCTTGGGGAGCGCAAACATCATCACGCCTCTGACCGTCTTGATCTGTCGACGAATCCGCACGGTCATAGCCGTTCGGTCAACGTCGTCCGGCGAGAAGCCCAGAATCTCACCCTGTCGCAGACCGAACCCGGCACCGAGCGGCACGGCGATCTTGAACCGTTCCGCGAGCCCCGACCGCACCGCCTGAACGCGTTCCTCCGGCCAAACGACGATCGGCGGGCTACTCGCGACCGGTCGCCGCACGGTCTTCGCGTGGCACGGATTCTCACGGATCCGGCGGTCGTCTACGGCCGAATCCATCACGCCCGAGACGGTGTTGAACAAGACCGCCTGGTAGTTGTCCGAGAGCTTCCGCTCTTCCATCGAGCCGACCCAGTCACGAATGGTCGACGGCTTGATCTGCCCCACCTTCTTGGTCTCGAAGACCGGGTAGATCTGACTTTCGAGCCGACTGAGGATGGTCGACCGCGTGCCCGGGTCCGGAGACTGGCCCTTCAACCAGCTCTCCGCCTGCTGGCGAAACGTCGTCATAGAGGCTCGCGGATCGATGTACTTGTCTTCGCGCTTGTCGGACTCGACGCCGATGAGGAAGTCCTCAGCGCGCTTCTTCTGCTTGTCCGCGAACGACTTCGAACGTTCGTTGTTGTCCGGGTCGAGGTAGCGGACCTTGTACCGCAGCCCGATGCCGTACAACTCGGACCGTTCCATGACGGGCTTGCCCCGCGCGTTGAGGATGACCTTCCCGGTCACCGCATCCCGCGCGGGGCGAAACCAACGGTCTTGAATGTGCCCCATCAGGCCGCCTCCGCGTCGACCCAGGCGCGCAGCTTGGCCGGGTCATAGCGCAGGTGCCGGCCGATCTTCTTCACCGGCGGGCCCTCGCCGCGCCATTTCCACTGGTAGAGCGTCTTCACCGGGACCCCGAGGTAGTCGGAGACGTCCTCGACGGTCCAGAGCCGATCGATGTTGCTGATGTTGTTCATTGCTCCCCCTTTGATCAGGCCGCGAGTCCAGTTGCCGAAGTTTCTGGAGGTCTCTCAGCCGCGAGTAGCGCCCGGTCGTACTCGGCCTTCCACGTGATCCGTTCCGCGATCGCCCGCATCACCAGGTGAGGCCGGGGCGGAACTTGCGAATCTCCGGGCTCGACCTTCCGCCACACCTGCTGAGACCGGTCGGCCTCCGGCTTCTCGATCCCGACCGCCGCGAGCGCCTGCAGCACAAAGGCCCGCCGGTCGGCCTTGTGGTCCACGAGCGTCTTGCCCGACCACTTCCGCGAGACCAGGACCCGACGGCCGGGCAGCCCGAGCGTGGTCCGGCGGTGAGCCCGGCCCTTGCAGTGCCCCGGCGTGGTCTTGCCGGTGACGCCCTTGGGCTGGACGCCGTAGAGCAGCCAAACCGCGCAGCGCGGCGAACACGGCGTGACCGACAGCTCGGCATGTAGCCGGTCGTGGTGATCGGCCTGCGCCGCGCTGTCCGCCTCGACCACCTCACCCGTTGACTTGGTCAAGTACTTCGTCAGATAGCCGATGTGACGGCCGGCCTCCTCAGTGCCACCGAGGATGCCCTTCGAATGAACCTGCCTACCGAACCGGACGACATGCGCCGGACGCTCGACCGCCTCCACCGCGTCGTCCCACCGGGCCAGCGGCTGACGGCGTCTCCGGATCAACGAACCCGGTGTCCGGGCCGTCCCAGACCGGAAGGCGATCGGCGTAGACGATCTCGTCGTGCGCCGGCCACCAGACCTGGTGGTAGGTGGCCTCGGTGACCTGACGGATCACGTCATGCGGCACCGAGCCCCGGATCGCGGCGTGCAGGTGCGGAGCGGCCCGACGTTGGGGCTCGACCGTGGCGAAGTACTGCGCGTCCCAGCCGACGACACGGCGGAGGTTCTGCCACCACCTGTCCACCAGCGCGGAGAAGTGCACGGCGTCCCGGGCCGCCCGCCGGTAGTCATATCGACTCCGGTCGACCGGTGAGCCGTCGCCACGGACCGGGCCGTAGGTGTCGCAGGTCAGCGTGACGAACATCGACGGCCGGAACTTCCCCGCGTACTCCCGCCCTACGGTGGTCTTCGCGACTTTGCGCCGAGGCAGGTTCGGCGCGTCCTGCCGCCGCTTGGTCGACCGCTTCACGGCCCGCTTGGCTGGCAGGTCGAGGGCGGGCAGGCGACCCCGCATCCCGAGTTGCCGAAGTTCAGCGTCGACCCCGGCGACCTCCTCCCGCAGTTCCTCGGCCTCCGCCTGGTCGTGCTCGACTACCTCCCGATAGGCCGCGACCAGGTCCGCCCGGTAGGTCAGCAGCTCCTGGTGATCGTCCGAGGGCGGCTCGGCGGTCAGGTTGGGTTCTTCGGTCATGTGCCAGCCCTCGCGGCACTGGGCCTGCCGAAGCGCCTTCGCCTTCCGAGCGCACGGCAAGCACACCGACTCGACGGTGGAGCCGCAGGGCACCGGGACGTAGCGGAGTTCGCCGGTCGTGGTGTCGCCGACTTCCATCGTGAAGGGCCGGACGCAGACGCCGTGCTTCTCCGCCGTCGCCCGGATCACGTCAGCCGCGAGCGGTGTCCGCATCCGCTCCGCGCGTGTCTCGGTCATCAGGCCGCCACCTCCCCGGGCGAGGACCAGCCACGCAGCAGGTAGACGGGCATGTCCTGCTTCGCCCCGGCCGGGAGGTCGGGGAACGTGCTCGGCTCGAACGGAACCACGCCGAAGACGCGGACGGGGATGCCGCAGGGTGTCCGGCCGGTGATCGACAGGTGGACCCACCTCCCGTCCCGCAGCCGCCACAACTGGGCCGAGACGTCCTCGAGCGTGTGCGCCCACACCATCAGCGCCCGGGCGATCTCGGACAGGCCATCGGCGTCGAGCTGGACCTTGATCGGGCTCGACCAGGCGTTGACGTCGACCGTCGCGGTCGGCGGCAGCTGGTGGGAGTCGAGGTGGTCGCGGATGGCGTCGAGGAAGATCATCAGCCGGTTCACGCGGCCACCCCCTCACCGCCGTGCCGCAGATCCGCGACACCCCCGTTGGTCACATACGCCTCCAGCGCCTTCACCGTGGAGTCGGAGACCCACCCAGCACGGATGCGCAGCGGCTCGCGGATGCCTTCGCCCCACACGTAGCCGACACCGGCCTCCGAGTCACCGATCCGGTTCGCCCACGCCCCGCGCTCGTACGCCCCGTCACCCAGCACCATCCCGACATGCGTCTTGGACGTCACGCGCAGGCACACCCGCCGGGTGAACAGCTCCCGGACCGGGACGGTGTCCTTCGTGGGCTCTTGCACGTAGCCACGGACCGAGATGCCCAGCGCCCGACCCTGCGTCGTCAGCAGCGCGACACGCTCCACAATGGCCTCACGCGTCTTGCGGTCGGTGTACTTGGTCAGCGCGCCGATCTCATCGAACTCCAGCAACTCCAACGGATACTCCGTCGACACCGGGATCGTGCGCAGCCGACCGGCGAACGCGCGCTTGCGCGATTCCATCTCCTCCACCAGGCCGTCAAGCAACTCGACCGCGTCCTTGCCGCCCACCGCGTACCGGGAGAAGATCCCGCGCCCGTAGGCCAGTTCCATGCCCTTCGGGTCGATCCCGGACATACGCACCACCCCGGCCCGGATCGCCGAGGCTGCCGCCACCAGCGGGCACCACATGACGCTGTCTTGCCCGCACCCGACGCACCGGCAGTCAGGCAGTGCGCGCCAGAGCCGAGCAACGGAACGCGCCAGTCACGGCCGTACTCGGTCCGACCGGCCCAGACGTTGCGCAGGTCCACGCCGGTCGAGTCGACGCCGTCCGGAACCTGGGGACCGGCCACCCCGCCGCTGAGCAGGTCACGCCGCTGGAAGTCAATCGACACTACGTTGGGCGCCAGCTCGCGGACCTGGCAACGAGCGACCTTCCGCGCAACGGCCAAGGCACGAGCGGCGTCGTCGAAGTCCTCCGGCTTCTGCCCGGCCACCAGCTCCACCCGCACCTCATCCCACGACGCACCCGACCGCACGCCGAGCACCTTCGGCAGCCGCGCATTCGGCCGGTTCGACATCGATCGGGACAGCGCGCGTCGACGGCCGACGAGGTTCACATTCACCACCACCGGCAGCGCCTCATCCCGCACCGACAGGCCGCAGGCGTGCAGCCACTCCGGCAGCTTCCGGCCGTACACCGCCCACCGTGACCACCACGAGCGCAGGAACCGCCAGCACCACTGATCGAACGAAACAGCGTCGATCGCCCACCAGGTGGCCAGAAGCGCCGCGACGCTGCCCAGAGCGAGCACCAGGGACGGCCAGCCGAGCAGTTCGCACCAGGCGTAGACCGCGACGACGGCGAGGCTGGTCCGCCAGCGCGTCACAACCTGCGCGAGCATCCACACGACCGCCTTGCACAGCCACCACAGGGCAACGAACACCACCGCCGCCGCAGCCAAAGCTTCCAGAATCGAGGCCAGGGCACGACCGATCTTGTGCAGCACCCACACACCGAGCCCCAGTCCAGCCAGAGCCACCACCGCGAAGCCGAGAGACATCACCGACCACCCCGCATCGGCTGGAGATCCAGCGGCAGCATTCCCAAGCAGGGGGCGCACTGAGTCTCGCCGGGCAGGAGTTTGGCGAATCGTTTGCAGGAGGCGCAGCGCGTTCGGGTGACCCCCTTTGACGGCCGCCGGTTGTTGTCGTTTAGCGTTGTCATTGTTCACTTCCGCTGGTTGTGGACAGCGCAGGAGCGGCAAGGTTGGTAGCCGGTTTCCGCTTCTGCGCCTTACGGATCACGATCATCCGCATCAGGACGTGTTTCATCGCCGCACGTCATTGCGTGCGTTTTTCGCTGATACTGTTGACTTTTCGCTCGTCTACATGGGACTAGTCAGCAGGCGTCCCTTCCGCCTGAAGGTCCGCCGAGATCTCACCCGCCTTCCGCTCCTCGTACCCGGCCCAGTACAGCGCCTCGTGGTGGTGACCCCGGTCGACGTCCGCGACCGCCTTATACAGCCGCGCGTTGCCGAGGCGGAACGCCAGCCACACCGACGGGTTCGCGTCGCTCGGTGGCCGGCGGTCCATCACGACCTCGTGCGCGTCCCGCAGCGTCCTTGGCTCACCCCAGCGCACGATCACGCCTCTCCGCGCGGGCTTCCAGCAGCGCCGCCAGGTCCTCGGCGTGATCGCGGAGCCGGCGAAGGAACACCGCGCACCCCGCCCAGGCGGTCTGGTCCTCCGGCGGCACCAGCGTCACCACGCACAGCCCACCAGCCAGCACCAGGACCGGCGGATGCGACGCGCCCGTCCCGGTCTCCTCCACCGCCACCTCGGTACCCACGCCGACTGTCCAGCGCAGCCCCAACCCGTCCCACGTTGCCGTCATGTTCTTCCCATTCCCGGGCCAGGTCGGCGAACCCCTCGGCCGCCGACTCCAACGCCGCCACACACCACCACGGCAACCCACGCACCTGCGCCAGCTCGTGCCACGCCCGCGACACCCGCCGAGCAGCATTCGCCGTGTTCGTCGCACTCACCGGCGACAGCACCGCACGGCCGTGCTCCCAGGCGGCCATGTAGTCCCGATACGCCTGCTCCCACGCCTCGACCCGCTCGCGGAAGCCCATCCCTGTCACGCCGCCTTCGCCGTCTCACCGGCCCCACCGGACCGAGACGGCTTCGCGTTACTGGTGGCCTGCTTGAACCCGGTCGCACGGAACACATAGGACTGGTACTTGAACTCACCCTGCCCCGCCACGCGCGGCTCCGCCGTCAGCCCGTCCAGCTCAATCGGCCGCATCCCCGGCAACGCCTCCGACGTCGTCGGCACCGGCTGCACGTCAGCGAGAAGCGTGATCTCGAACGACGCCCGCTTCGCCCGCGTCTCCGCCGGGTCGGTGACCATCACCTTCCACTGCCGCTTGCCCGTCACCTCGTCGACCCGCTGCCGCACCGGGCGGTTGGCGGCCCGGTCCTCACGCGACTGGTACTCGTTGTCCGGCGACACCTCACCCACCATCACCAAACCCTGCGGAAACGCGTCGTCGAAGTCGATCCCGAACCGGTGTCCCTTGTCGATAGCCATGCTGCATCCTTGTGTCGTCTGTTAGTTGGTTTCTTCGGGCGGTTCTCCGCCTCGTGCCGCTGCGGCGTCCAGTGCCGCGCTCACCTCGTCCAGTTCCCTCCGCAGTACGGCGATGGCGTCGGAGTCCACGAGCAGGACCACCGGGAACGCCTTGCCGAACCGGACTTCCGCGCGGTTTGCGTAGGTCAGCGCCCTGACACGAATCGGCAGATCAGCCGTGACGTGGATCTGAACCGTGTCGCGCATGCCACGCCGCGCCTACGCCGCACGTCGGCGAGGTACCGCCCGCTTGTCCAAGCCAGCCGGCCGGACGGCGGTTTCATTGGTCACGCCTACCTCCTCGGTGTCCTGGTCACCGGGCCTGCCCCGGCAACCTGACACCCAGACTCCGCCAAAAGGCGGGACGTGATCACCACGTGGCGGGACATCTCGGGACGTCCCTGGTACCGTCGAAGACGTCCCTACACGTCCCAAGGGGTGCCGATGCCGAACGAACGCCTGCGTGACGCGCTACTGCGCAACGGCCTGACGTTGGAACAGGTCGCCAAGGCCGTCGGCGTCGATCAGAAGACCGTCGAGCGCTGGATCACCAAGAACCGGACGCCCTACCCCAAGCACCGGCACAAGATCGCCGCTATGGCGCGCGAGTCAGAGACCTACCTGTGGCCGGACTCCGTCGCCCCGGAGCGCAAGGCCGAGACGGCCGCCGCCGAGCTTGTGCAGGTCTTCCCGCACCGCAACGCCGTCCCCGTCGAGCTTTGGGACCGGCTGATCAAGGAAGCATCGGAGACTGTCGAGATCCTGGTACACGCGGCGTTGTTCCTGGTGGAACGCCCGCGGTTCATCAAGGACCTGACAGCCAAGGCAGCGGCCGGCGCGAAGATCCGGCTCGTGTTCGGAGACCCCGAGGGAGACAGCGTCGCGCTGCGCGGTGAGGAAGAGCAGCTCGGCGACGGAACGCTTGCGGCGCGCATCCGCAACGCCCTGGCGTTCTACCGGCCGCTGATCGGCGTCGACGGGGTCGAGATGCGCTTCCACAACACGACGCTCTACAACTCGATATTCCGGTTCGACGACGAGATGATCATTAACACGCACGTGTACGGGTTCCAGGGAGCCCACGCCCCGTCCCTCCACCTGCGGAGACTCTCCGCCGGGGACCTCTTCGAGACCTACTCGGAGAGCTTCGAGTCAGTCTGGAACCTCGCCAAGCCCGCCACCTTCTAGGGAGGCAGCATGACCCGAGTCGACTACTACAACGACCCGAACGCACCCAAGGCCAACAGCATCGCAGTAGCAGTGTCGGCGTTCATCCAGGACGACGAAGGCCGGATCCTGATGATCAGGCGCACTGACAACGACCTGTACTCCATACCGGGCGGCCAGCTTGAACTCGGTGAGACGCTAGCCGAGGCCACAGTCCGAGAGGTTCGCGAGGAGACGGGCATCGAGTGCCAGGTCACAGGGATTATCGGCCTCTACTCCGACCCCAAGCATGTCATCGCCTATGACGACGGCGAAGTCCGTCAAGAGTTCTCGATTTGTTTCCGCGCCATCGCTTCAGGCGGAAACTTACACACCAGCAGCGAAAGCAAAGAAGCCTTCTGGATTGATCCGTCGAAATTGAAGGACCTAGTGATCCATGAATCAATTCGACTGCGACTCAAACACGCCACCGAAAAGCGTGTGAGCCCACATTTCACGTGACCACTTGCCCGAAAATATACGAAGTTTTATGGCCACGCCACAAATGAACCATTGCATCAGTAGAGTGAACTCATTGAACGTCCGTACTGCGCCAGTCCACCGGGACACCCATCGCATTTCGTCTCACAACAGCTTCTCGACTCGACACAGCCCTGGATATCGCCAGTTTCCACGCTACGTCGATATTATCACTCACTTTTACAGCACGCCCAGAGCCTTCCTTTTTTTCACTAAACTTCCCACCAGTCAGATTAATGAAACGAAGACCTATACTCGCCTGCAACTTTGTTTTCCCACTCAGGAAGTTGACATCGCCCTCGTTTAGCAGCCTCGCCGCACGGCTAGCGAGAAGGTCGAAGCTCATGGCGATGGCCAGAGCGTCGTTTGAGAATGACGTCAGATCGCTCGGCTGTATACTCGCCCTTACATCGTGTGCAGCGTTATTCCTGTTACGTTGGAGAGTCTCATAAGCCTGCCGCAAAGGAAAGCCGCCAAATCCGCAGCGAGCCGCCAGATCCGACATCTCTCCCCATGGATCAGCTATGTGAAGCGCACCCATAATCGACGAGACCTCGTCTGCGGTTACATTCGAACCGCTATACCCAAAAGTATAGTGACTCAACTGAAGAGCCCCCGTACCAGTACTTGCCACCGCCTCAGCAACTTTCTGCACAAGGGCGACCGGATCGCCGCCAACTTTACTCGCTAGCGACGCCTGGAGTATCGTTGATCTGAATGCTCCAATAGTGGCCGAACTCTGCAGAGACTTTGGTAAGGTTGAAAACTGAACGACAGTCCTACTTATGTGATCCAATAGCTCAGCACTGCGATTGCGCAAAAAATCCTCGAGCGACGTGAATGCGACCACCATCAAACCGTTACGCAGCAACCCGGCTCGCCGATTATGTAGCAAGTCTGTCAATGGCCCGTCAACGAGCCACGTCTGACGGACAGCTTCGCGAACCGTGTCAATTCTCTCTATCAGCTTCTGTCGCGCCGGTGATGTTACGCTCATTTCGCATGCGCCTTCAGCAAATCCGTCATTCTGGCGATGCGCAACTTCACCCGAGCCGGCGTATTTGTCGCAACACGAACAGAAGCCTCGAATTCAGGATCAGCAAATAAGTCGCGCGTCGCCCTTACGACTTTATCGGATCGAGCAAGCACACTCTCGGCCTCAGTTTCATTCAGCGAGTCGACGGCGACCATTTGCGCATCGTACATACCAGCCAGCGCCTGGTCCCGCCAAGTGCCTCTATCGGGTCGCTTGAAAGCGTGCGGACCCCAAATACTTTGGCATATCTTTAGACTCCGAAGGAAGCTAGCCGAGTACTCATCTATTCTCTTGGCGTCAGCCTTCTGGTGCATCGCCATAAACCGATCCATCGATCGTCGGAAATCGCCCGAGAAGTTCTCCCATTGCTCCCGCAAGGTCAAGAACCTCAGCACGAACTCGACGTCAGTCATATCGCGATAAGAACTCGATTTTTCGTCCCTTATCTTGAGTTGCAGCTTCAAGAACGGCTGCGAAGACAATTGGACGATGAGATCATTAAGAGGACCCCTAAAGATGACATTTCGAACTTCTTGGGCATTAAGCGGCTGCCCACCCGAATTGAGACGATGGAAGACTTCGAACTTCGTAACCTCATCAGACTGACGCAATATTGTGATGGCGCGAATATAGGGTCGCACCTCCAAGGCGTTTCTTAGCTCATCCGGAAGGTGGCTATATTTGAGCCCCTCCAGTTCCGTGAACCTCTCCAAAGACGAGAGTGCATATCGGTTACGCATAAAGTCATGGATAGCCGTAATACGTTGCTTTCCATCAATAACCGAGTACTTCCCGAACTGCTGTTCAGCCAAGTAGACCGGCGGGACTGGTATGTTCATCAAAAATGACTCAATCAATGAAGACTGTCGGAATACATCCCATCGTTCCCGTCGCTGAAACAAGGGCGCCACGTCGATTGATTCTTTTTGCACCATTGCCGCGATGGTTTCCAACGACAGATCGGAGGCTTGTAGAACCAACGCATTTTGAGCATCCTCGAAGCGCTTCACAATATCTTGCTTGCTGACCGCCAACTCGCCCTCCGAGGTATTGTGTTTTCAACAACTTACCAGTCCGCGGTTCCTAGGTCGCCGGTGACGATTCGCGCGCCGAATCGACCTGCGCAGACTGCCGAACTTGGCTCTATGAGATCAAGGCCGCGCCGCCGCTGGCGGCGCGCCTGTCGCCTACGTAGCCCCTCACCTGGGCGACCGCATCCGCTTCCGACACGGCGGGCTGCCGCTCCGCTCCGCCCGCCGGCCGGGCGGTGCGGCCGCCAGCGGGTCACCTGACGCAGCGCCGCACGGCGGCGGCACACTGGTCCCCAGAGCCAACGTTGGCCTCCTCTGCGAGCGGTCGTGACATACGGGTCGTTCGTGACTCGATCTCCGTTACGCACCGTCGTGAGAGACCTCCATCCCGACGCCGGATCGTGACAACGGCCGGTAGCACCGCGTCAAGACGGGAAAGCGTGTCTTGACCCGGCACCACCGGCCGCGTGCTGGCTTCGTATCGGGATGCAGGGGTGGGTGTGGCTGGTCCGCCAGGCCGTCTCCAGGCCGTCAGAGGCTCGGGAGCAGCGACAGACGACGAGAACTAACGAGACGCATCAGCGCAGCTCAGAGGCGGTTTTCGCCCAAGATCACGAGGTCAAGGAAAACCGGCTGAGAAATCCTGGACATCTTCGAGGGGACGCAACAGATCCAGCAGCTCATTGTGGCCCGCAGGATCCTCGGGAAGACTTCGGCCGAGTTGAAGTGAGGCCGTTGAGGGCCGCCCCGGACGGGGTGGCCCTCAACGGCCTCACGAGATCTGGTCGTCGAGGAACTCGTCCAGGTAGCGCCACGTCGTGCCGCGGGCCTTGCGGCCGGTCAGGACGCCCAGGTGACCGCCCGGCGCCGTCTTGAAGCGGACCTCCGGGGCCTTGTCCAGCAGCTCCACCACCCGCTCGACCGACGGCCGGGGCGCGATCGTGTCGTTCTCGCCCGCCACCACCAGCGTCGGCACGCGGACCGATGACAGCGAGATGATCCGGCCGTTCAGGTCCACCTTGCCCTCGGCCAGGTCGTTCGTGCGGAACAGCCGGTGGTACAGCTGGCCGAACGTGCGCCCGGGGTAGGCGTACATGTTGCTCATGAAGTGGTCGACCGCCTCGATCTGGGCGAGGTAGTCGCGGTCGTCGAGGTTCTTCAGGATGGCAATGGGCTTCGTGATTTCCTTGCTGATGCCCGTCGCGCGGAACACGCGGCTGACCAAATAGGACGGTGCGCCGCCGAACGCGCGGTAGATCGGGGTCAGCAGGTGGCCGCGCGTCAGGTCGACCAGCGGGCGGAACGGCGCCACGATCGGGATCGCCGTGAAGTCCACCGGGGAACCGATCGCGGTGATCGACGCGATCGGCAGGTCCGGCCGGTCGGCGTTCACCAGCAGCGAGAAGATCCCGCCCAGCGACCACGACACCAGGTGGACGTCCTGACCGCCCGCGTCCTGGCTCACCTTGCGGATCGCCCGCGGCAGCACCTCGTCGATCCAGTGCTCGATGCCCAGGCGCCGGTCGGAGAAGGCGACCATGCCGTAGTCGACGAGGTAGGTGTTGCGGCCGCCCTCGACCAGGTGCTCGATGAGGCTGCAGCCGCGGCGCAGGTCGAAGCAGATGGCCGGCGCCGCGAGCGGCGGGACGAGCAGGATCGGCGGCCCGGACACCGGGCGGCTGCTGTGCGTCATCCGGTACAGCGACCGGTTCGGGCCCTGGTCGATCAGCACCCGCGGCATCGGGCGCAGGTCGGCGACGCCGCCGTGCAGCACCTTGCCGACCACGTTCGACGCCGCGGCGGCCAGCCGTGCGGGTGGTGAAGCCATTTCTCGTGCCTCCTGGAAGCGGATTCGGAGGCAATCTTGCCGGGCGGAGCGGGCGGACTCAACATCTCCACGTCCGCGAGCACCCGGCAAGTACGTCCAATTCGGACAGTCGCTAGTCCGTCCGAGTTACCCCGGGCCCACTCTCCGCGGCCCGCGCTTCGTACGCCGCACGAGCCGGGGAATGGGCTGCTGAAGCCAAAAGCCGGTCCGCCTTCAACGCCCGCGCGAACGCTTCGCCGGCCCGCCGCGGCAGCAGCCGCGTGAGCTTGCCCATAGTGCCCAGCGACCGGGGCACGAAAACGTCGAAACGAGGTTTGCGCAGCGCGGATACGATGGCGTCCGCCACATCCTCCGGCCGCACCGACTTGAACATCTTCGCCTCGCCGAGGCCGCTCGCGAGCTCCGTCCGCACGATGCCCGGCATCACGCACGAGACGTGGACGCCGCTGCCGTGCAGTTCCAGGTGCACCGCTTCGGAGAACCCGACGACGGCGTGCTTGGTGGCGCAGTAGGTCGCCGCGCCGGGGAAGCCGGCCTTGCCCGCGAACGACGCCACGTTGACGATGTGCCCACCGGCTCGCGGCCGCATCCGCTTCACCGCCTCGCGGGTGCCGTGGATGACGGCGTGGACGTTGATCTCCAGCTGCCGCCGGGTCGTCGCGTCGCTCTCCTCCTCGATGGTGGCGAGCGGCATGATGCCGGCGTTGTTGATCAGCACGTCGATGCGGCCGTGCCGGCGTTCGACCTCGTCGAGGAACGCGGTGAACCCGCGGATGTCGGTGACGTCCAGCGGCAGCGCGTCGGCGCCCAGTTCCCCGGCCGTCTTCTCGGCGCGGACCTGGTCGAGGTCGCCGATCACCACCCGCGCGCCCAACCGGGACAGGGCGGACGCGGTCGCCGCGCCGATTCCCTGCCCGCCGCCGGTGATGACGACGACCTTGCCCGCGAGCTCCTCGGCCATGGCGACTCCTTCGTCTGTTGGCAACGCGTCAACAGTGTCGCCCGCGCCGCCGGATCCCGCTACCCCAGGCGCTGCTCCAGTACCTGCCCGACCCAGTCGTCGACGTTGAACCGAACGGTCGGCCGGAACCCCTGGCTCTCGTAGTACCGCTGCAGTTCGCCGTCGCCGCCCGCCCAGCAGTCGACGCGCACCAGGTCGATGCCTCGCCGCCGCGCCTCGTCGAGCGCGTACTCGATGAGCCGTCCGCCGACACGCTGCCCAGTGAATCGCCGCGACGTGATCAGCAGCCGGATGTAAAGTTCACGCTCGTTAACCGGCGGCACGTGCACGTCGTGCTCCTCGGAAACGATCAGCGCGCCGGCGGGTTCGCCGTCGACGACGGCGATGCGCAGGCCCGGGTCCGCCACCATGCCCTTCACCCGCTCGACGCGCTTCGGGACCGCACTCCACGGCTCGGTCCCCCACTGCTTCGAGCTGCCGCGGGCGACCAGCCATTCCACGGCTTCATCGAAGAAGCACAGCAGCGTGTCAGCGTCCCCGGAATCACCCGATCGTATGACGAAGTGGCTCATGACCCCTGTCTACCGCACGGTGAGCACCCGCGGGCCGTCTTCGGTGATCGCGATGGTGTGCTCGACGTGCGCGGCCCGGCTGCCGTCCAGGGTGAGGATCGACCAGCCATCCTCGGCGTAGCGGTAGGCGTCGGTCCCGCCCGCGACGAGCATGGGCTCGATCGCGAGCGCGAGGCCCGGCTTCAGGCGCATCCCCCGGCCCGCGCGACCCTCGTTCGGCAGGTGCGGGTCCTCGTGCATGGCCCGGCCGATGCCGTGACCGCCGTGGTCCTCGACCATGCCGAAGCCCGACGCGCGGCCGGCGGCGCCGATCGCGTACGAGATGTCGCCGAGCTTCGCACCCGGCTGAGCGGCGGCGATTCCTGCGGCCAGCGCCCGCTCGGTCGCCTCGATCAGGGCGAGGTCGGCCGGGTCGGCGTCGCCGACGACGAAGCTGATCGCGGCGTCGCCGTTCCAGCCGTCGACGATCGCCCCGCAGTCGATGCTGACCAGGTCGCCGTCCTGGATGCGGTACGCCGTCGGGATCCCGTGCACGACGACATCGTTGACACTGGTGCAGAGCACGCCGGGGTAGGGCGTGGGCGCGGACCGCGGCTGGTAGCCCAGGAACGACGGTTTCGCCCCGGCGTCGCTGATGAACTGCACGGCGACTTCGTCCAGCTCGCGCAGGGAGACGCCGATCGCGGCGGCCTCCTTGACCGCCTCCAGGGTCTTCGCCACCACACGTCCGGCTTCGCGCATGACCGCCAACTCGGACTCAGTCTTGATCTCAACCATGGCGATAACTATACCGGTATAAGTATTGGCGTCCAGTGGCCGGCGGGTCGGGGTCCAGAGACAGGATGGCTACCAGCAAGCGCCGGGATACGCGCGGCCGTTCCGGTACTGCCGTTCGAAGGCCTTTATCGAACTACAGAAGCCATCGACTACCCCTGCTTCCACCGCGTCTTCGACGGCCGCGCCGTCCTGCAGCGGCGTCCAGACGCCCGGCGCCAGCTGGACGGCCTTGGCGGTTCCTTTCATCTGGTACCAATTCCGGACCTGGTTCGGCAGCGACCGAACGGCGACGACTTTCGGATAGCCGGAAGGAAACGCCGCCGTCGGCTCAGCGGAAGATGACGCGATCGGCGTACTGACCGCCGCAGAGGCGGAGGGCGTCGGGGGGACGCTCGACGTCGTCGCGGGCGAGGTCGTTCGCACCGCATCGAGCGTGCCCGCGGTAGGCGGCGTCGTACCCGCCGATGCGCATCCGGCCGCGACACAGACTGCCGCGGCACATACCGCGACGAGCGAGAACCGCATCGTGACCTCCTCGTCAAGCAGTCCTTGCGAGCCACAGTCGGAGATCACGCATCGAACGTTACGAGGTTCAGACCACCCCGAGGTGGCGCGAGATCAGCATCTTCTGGACCTCGCTCGTCCCCTCCCCGATCTCGAGGATCTTCGCGTCGCGGTAGAAGCGGCTCACCGGGAACTCGTTCATGAAGCCGTAGCCGCCGAAGATCTGGGTCGCGTCGCGGGCGTTGTCCATTGCCGCGTTCGAGGCCACGAGCTTCGCGATCGATGCCTCCTTCTTGAACGGCTCGCCTCGCAGCATCTTCGAGGCCGCCTGGTAGTACGCCAGGCGTGCGGTGTGCGTGCGGACCTCCATGTCGGCGATCTTGAACTGGATCGCCTGGTACTCGCCGATCCGCTTGCCGAACGCGACGCGGTCCTTCACGTACTTCAGGCACTCGTCGACGCAGCCCTGCGCCAGTCCCACCGACAGCGCCGCGATCGCGACCCGGCCCTCGTCCAAAATGGACAAGAACTGCGCGTATCCGCGGCCGCGGACGCCGACCAGGTTCTCGAGCGGCACCCGGACGTCCGAAAAGGACAATTCGTGTGTGTCCGAGCAGTTCCAGCCGACCTTCGAGTACTTCGGCGCCACCTGGAACCCCGGTGTGCCCGAAGGCACGATGATCGCCGAGATCTCCTTGCGGCCGTTCTCCATCACGTCCGTCACCGCCGTGACCGTGACCAGCCGGGTGATGTCGGTGCCCGAGTTCGTGATGAACGCCTTGCTGCCGTTGATGACCCACTCGTCACCGTCCTGGGACGCCCGCGTGCGCGTCGCCCCGGCGTCCGAGCCGCCGCCTGGCTCGGTCAGGCCGAAGCCGCCGAGCGCAGTGCCCTCGCACAACGACGGCAGCCACTTCTCCTTCTGCTCCTGCGTCCCGAAGCGGAAGATCGGCATCGCGCCGAGAGAAACCCCGGCTTCCAGGGTGATCGCGACGGACGAGTCGACGCGCGCCAGCTCCTCCAGCGCCAGGCACAGCGCGAAGTAGTCGCCGCCCATGCCGCCGAACTCCTCGGGGAACGGCAGGCCGAACAGGCCCATCTCGCCCATCTTCGCGACGATGGCGTACGGGAACTCTTCCTTCTCGTACAGCTCGCCGATCACCGGCGCGACTTCGGCGTGCGCGAAATCCTCGACGGTCTTGCGGAGGGACTCGTACTCCTCGTCCAGGCGGAAGTCGATCACTGCTGCTCCTCGTGGGGCTTCACTACGGCAAGGGTTTCGTCCAGCGCGACCTGTTGGCCGGCCCGGACGGGGAGTTCGCTGACCACGCCGTCGATCGGCGCGGTGACCGTGTGCTCCATCTTCATCGCTTCGACGACCAGCAACGGCGTTCCGGCCTTCACGACGTCACCCGCGGCGACCTTCACGACGAGCACCGTGCCTGGCATCGGGCTGGTGACCGGCCCGGCGCCAGCTGCCTCGCCACGGGACGAAAGCACGAACTCCTGGTCCCCGAAGGGAAAGCTCAGGCCGTCACGAGCCAGCCAGACCGTCCTGTCAGGACCGCAGGCTTGACGGTATCGGTGGAAGCCGCCGGCGTGGCGGATCTCCAGGACGTCACCGTCCCGCCGGGCCGACACGTGAACCGGCGAAGCGTCGTCGACGAACACCGTCGCGGAAGACGGCGTTCCCTGGACCCGGACCACCGCGCGGGCGGCGCCGGACTTCAGCCGGAACGTCACCCCGCCGGAGCCGCCCATCCGCCAGCCGTCCGGCACGTCCCACGGGTCCACCACGGGACCCGGCGGCTGCAGCTCCAGGAACCGGTCCAGCGCGGCCGCGACGAAGAACTCCGCGGGCACCTCCGGCGAGACCACAGTGGACAGGCTGCGGTCGACCAGCTCGGTGTCGAGGCGGCCGGCGCGGACGTCGGCGTCGGCCAGCAGCCCGCGCAGGAACGCGGTGTTCGTGCCGATGCCCAGCAACGCCGTGTCGGCCAGGGCCAGGTCGAGGCGGTGCAGCGCCGCCGCGCGGTCCGGGCCCCAGGCGATGACCTTGGCCAGCATCGGGTCGTAGTTCGAGCCGACCACCGCGCCGGGCGTCATCCAGGAGTCGACGCGGACGCCTTCGCCGGACGGCTCGTGCACCGCCAGGACCGTGCCGCCGGTCGGGATGAAGCCGCGCGCCGGGTCTTCGGCGTACACGCGGGCCTCGACGGCGTGGCCGGTCAACACCACGTCTTCCTGCGTGAGGGAAAGCTCTTCACCCGCCGCCACCCGGACCTGCCACTCGACCAGGTCGAGGCCGGTGACCAGCTCGGTGACGGGGTGCTCGACCTGCAGCCGGGTGTTCATCTCCATGAAGAAGAACTCGTCCGGGTTCTTCGCCGACATGATGAACTCGACGGTGCCCGCGCCGACGTACCCCACCGAGCGCGCTGCCTCGACGGCCGCCGAGCCCATTTTCTCGCGGGTGGCCTCGTCGAGCAGCACCGACGGCGCTTCCTCGATGATCTTCTGGTGCCGGCGCTGCAGGCTGCATTCGCGCTCGCCGAGGTGGAGCACGTTCCCGTGCGCGTCGGCCAGCACCTGGATCTCGATGTGCCGCGGCGTCGTGACGAACCGCTCCATGAGCAGCGTGTCGTCGCCGAAGGACCCCTTGGCCTCGCGCCGCGCCGATTCGACGGCCGCGTCCAGCTCGTCGGGGGCGTGCACCAGCCGCATGCCCTTGCCGCCACCGCCGGCTGACGGCTTCAGCAGCAACGGGTAACCGACCTTCGCGGCGGCATCGGCGAAACCACCGGGAGGGATGTCCACGTCGGACGCGCCCGGCACGACCGGGACTCCGGCCTTCGACACCGTCGCCTTCGCTCGGATCTTGTCGCCCATGGCGTCGATCGCCGCGACCGGCGGGCCGATGAACACGAGCCCGGCGGCCTCGCAGGCGCGCGCGAACTCGGCGTTCTCCGCCAGGAAGCCGTAGCCCGGGTGCACGGCCTGCGCACCCGACGACACGGCGGCGTCCACGATGGCCGGAATGGAGAGGTAACTGCGAGCGGCTTCCGCCGGGCCGATGCGCACCGCCGTGTGCGCCTCGCGGACGTGCCGCGCGTCGGCGTCCGCGTCGCTGTACACCGCGACCGCGCGGATGCCCAGGGCCCGCAGGGTGCGGATGACCCGGACCGCGATCTCGCCCCGGTTCGCGACCAACACTGAGTCGAACATGATCACATCCGGAAGACGCCGTAGTTGACATCGGACAGGGGTGCGTTGGCCGCCGCCGAGAGGGCGAGGCCGAGCACCGTGCGGGTGTCCGCCGGGTCGATGACGCCGTCGTCCCACAGCCGCGCGGTCGAGTAGTACGGGCTGCCCTGCGCCTCGTACTGCTCGCGGATCGGGTTCTTGAACGCCTCTTCGTCCTCGGCGGACCATTCGCCACCGCGGGCTTCGATGGCGTCGCGACGGACGGTCGAAAGCACCGACGCCGCCTGCTCGCCGCCCATCACCGAGATCCGCGCGTTCGGCCACATCCAGAGGAACCGCGGCGAGTACGCCCGCCCGCACATCGAGTAGTTCCCGGCGCCGAACGAGCCGCCGATAACGACCGTTAACTTCGGCACCCGCGCGCAGGCCACGGCGGTGACCATCTTCGCGCCGTGCTTGGCGATGCCGCCCGCCTCGTACGCGCGCCCGACCATGAACCCGGTGATGTTCTGCAGGAACAGCAGCGGGATCGAGCGCTTGTCGCAGAGCTCGATGAAGTGCGCGCCCTTCATCGCCGACTCGGCGAAGAGCACGCCGTTGTTCGCGATGATGCCGACCGGGTGGCCGTGGATCCGGGCGAACCCGGTGACCAGCGTGGCGCCGTACTCCTTCTTGAACTCGCCGAACCGGCTGCCGTCGACGATCCGGGCGATCACCTCGCGGACGTCGTAGGGCACGCGCGGGTCGGTCGGCACGACGCCGTACAGCTCGGCCGGGTCGACGGCGGGGGCTTCGGTCGGCAGGACATCCCAGGGACGCGGGGTGCGCGGCCCGAGCGTCGCCACGATCGACCGGACGATCCGCAGCGCGTGCGCGTCGTCGTCGGCCAGGTGGTCGGTGACGCCGGACTGCCGCGCGTGGACGTCGCCGCCGCCGAGCTCCTCCGCCGTCACGACCTCGCCGGTCGCGGCCTTCACCAGCGGCGGGCCGCCGAGGAAGATCGTGCCCTGGTTCCGGACGATCACGGCCTCGTCGCTCATCGCCGGGACGTACGCGCCGCCGGCGGTGCAGGAGCCGAGCACCGCGGCGATCTGCGGGATGCCGCGCGCGGACATCGTCGCCTGGTTGTAGAAGATCCGGCCGAAGTGTTCACGATCCGGGAAGACCTCGTCCTGCCTGGGCAGGAACGCGCCGCCGGAGTCCACCAGGTAGACGCACGGCAGGTTGTTGTGGAGCGCGACCTCCTGGGCGCGCAGGTGCTTCTTCACCGTCATCGGGTAGTACGTGCCGCCCTTGACGGTGGCGTCGTTGGCGACGACCACGCACTCGCGGCCGGAGACCCGCCCAACCCCGGCGATGATCCCGGCGCAGGGCGCCTCGTCGTCGTACAGTCCGTTCGCGGCCAGCGGCGAGAGTTCCAGGAACGGCGAACCCGGGTCCAGCAGCGTGTCGACGCGGTCGCGCGGGAGCAGCTTGCCGCGTTCGACGTGCCGCGTGCGCGCCTTCTCCGGGCCGCCGAGCCGGGCGCTCGCCAAACGTTTGCGGAGGTCCTCGACCAGCTCCGCGTGGGATGTGGCATTGCGGGCGTAGGCCTCGCTGTCCGGGGCAGCCGAAGTCCCCAGTACCGGCGTGTCCATGGGCTCCCTCGAAGTTAGCAGGCGTTAACCTCCGTCTCGATGTTAGCGACCGCTAACGTGGGTGTCCAGTCGCCGGAACGCCGTGAAGGCCACCCCGGCGGACCGGGATGGCCTTCAGTGGGTGCGGGTCAGCCGATGGCCGTCCGCAGCGGGGTGAAGTAGCCGCCCGACTGCCCGGCCGCGGTCGGGTGGTAGGACTCGATCACCGGCCAGGTCAGGCTGTGCAGGTAGTCGTCGGCCGACGAGCAGATGTTGTGGCCGGCGAACGACGGCCGGACGTCGACGAACGTCGCCCCGGCCGCCGCGGCGCGCTGCTGGGTGACCGACGCGAGCGCGTCGGCGCCCGAGTTGATCGCCGTGCGCTTGGTGTCGCTCAGCCCGACCCAGCAGGAGCCGGGCACGGCGTAGAAGCGCGGGTACGACAGGACGACGAGCCGGGCACCCGGCGCCTTGGCCTTGATCGCGTTGTAAGTGTTGGTCAGCAACGCCGGCAGCGTGTTGTTGACGTACGTCTTCGCCGTGTTGACGCGGTTGACGCAGTCGGAGTCGCTCCCCAGCGTGCAGGACGTCATCACGTCGGCGAAGCCCGCGTCGTTGCCGCCGACGGTCACCGTGACGAGCGTGGCCGACGCGGGGATCGAGTTCGCCTGGTTGATCACGTCGCCGGTCTTCGCCCCCGAGCAGGCGAGGAAGGTGAACGACGTCCCGCTGTGGGCGTTGGCCCACAGTTGCGGATAGGCCTTCGAGCTGCGGTAGCAGCTCCCGGAACTGCCGTAGCTGCCGGCTCCGACTCCCGAGGAGTAGGAGTCGCCGAGCGCGGCGTAGACGGTCCCGGCGGCCTGGGCGAGGCCCGTGACGCCGAGCGAAGCAAGGACAACGGCCCCCAGGGCCGTACTCAACCGTAGGAGGGATCGCCGGAAATTACGGGTGGGAACAGCCATGGGTCACTCCTTTGTGACAGGGCCGACCCAAATAGAACAGCAGGTGGAGGCCCCACAAGGAAGAGCGTGTTACCAGTAAGTAACCCACTCGGCTCACACCGTAAGGCGGGAACGCGTGTTAGCGCTCGCTAACCTGCCGCTCTAATATGGCGGGATGCCGGCCAACTCCACGCCGCTCGTGAACGGCGAGAAGGCGAACAGGCGCGAACAGATCCTGTCCGCGGCCGCCGAACTGTTCGCCCACCACGGCTTCCACGGCGTCGGTATCGACGACATCGGCGCCGCCGTCGGCATCTCCGGCCCGGCGCTCTACCGGCACTTCCGGAGCAAGGACGCGATCCTCGGCGAGATGCTGAACTCGATCAGCCGCTACCTGCTCGACGGCGGCACGAGGTGGGCGGCCCGGCCCGGTGACGCGGACAACCGGCTGGCCGGGCTCGTGGCGTTCCACGTCGGCTTCGCGCTCTCGCACCCGGCCTTGATCACCGTCCAGGAGCGCAACCTCGCGAACCTCACCGACGCCGACCGCAAGCAGGTGCGCGCGCTGCAGCGCCAGTACGTCGAGGTGTGGGTGCGCGTGATCCGCGAAGCGGTCCCCGGCCTCGGAGAACTGGAGGCCCGGTCGGCGGCACACGCCGTGTTCGGACTGATCAACTCGACGCCGTACAACCGCCATCTCGGTGACGGCGAGCTCGCCGAACTGCTCTCCCGGCTCGCATTGGGTGCCCTCCGCGCGGCCGGATGACAGACCCGGATCAAGGTATCCCCACGAGTGGCGTCGCTGGTGTTTGATGGGGCACGTGGATGCGGACTGGAACGAGCAGGAGCTCGTCGAGAAGGCCCAGCGCGCGTTGACCGCGCTGAGCCTCGGTGACGACGCCGAAGCCCTCGTCGAGGTCGCGCCGACGGCCGTCGAACCGCAGGCCCGCGCGGACGAGACGAAGGCGTTGATGCTGCTGCTCTTCGGCGAGTGCAGTGCGATGGTCTCCACTCTCGGCGACGGGGGCAGCGCGCCGGTGAAGGTCCAGGTCTTCGACGAGGACGGCGAAGAGGTCTCGATCGACCAGGCCGACCCGCCGGTGCGGACCGCGGTCCGGACGCTGCTCGCGGAGGTGCACGGCAACACCGAAGCCGCGCAGGAGCAGGTCGAGATCGCCCTGGCCAACGCGGCGCCGGAGGAGGTCGACAGCCTGGTGCTGCAGGCACTGCGCTGGACGATCCGGCTGTCGGTGGAGTGCCTCGACCGCGACCTGCCGGTGGCCCCCTGGATCTCGGAAGCCGTCTCCGACTAACCCAGCAACGCCTTGACCAGGGCCGCGATCTGCCCGGTTTCGATGAGGAACGAATCGTGGCCGTACGGCGACGACACCACCGCCGGCCCGGCCGCGCCCGGGATCCCGTCCGCGATCTCCGCCGACTGGTACAGCGGGTAGAGCCGGTCGCTGTCGACGCCGGCGATCACCGCCCGCGCCGTCACCCGGCCCAGCGCCGCCGCCACGCCGCCGCGGCCGCGGCCGACGTCGTGGGTGTTCATCGACTCCGTCAGGACCAGGTAGCTGTTCGCGTCGAACCGGCGTGCCAGCTTGCCGGCGTGGTGGTCGAGGTAGGACTCGACGGCGAACCGCCCGCCCCGCAAGGGGTCTTCGCCGTCCTGGGGTGCCCCGCCGAACCGCCGGGCCAGCTCCGGCTCGCTGCGGTAGGTGACGTGCGCGATCCGCCGCGCGATGCCCAGACCGGCGTGCGGCCCGGACGGCGCCGAATAGTAGTCGCCGCCGTGGAAGAACGGATCGCTCCGGATCGCGTGCAGCTGCGGAGCCGCCCACGCGATCTGTTCGGCCGACGCCCGCGCGGTCGACGCCAGCACCAGCACCGAGGCCACCCGGGCGGGTAGCGAAATCGCCCATTCGAGGGCACGCATCCCACCCATGGACCCGCCGACGACCGCCGCCCACCGGTCGATGCCCAGTGCGTCCGCCAGCGCCGCTTCGGCCGCGACCTGGTCCCGCACCGTCACGACCGGGAACCGGCTGCCCCACGGCCGCCCGTCCGGATCCGGCGACGACGGGCCGGTGGACCCCTGACAGCCGCCCAGCACGTTCGGGACCACGACGAAGCAGCTCGTCGTGTCCAGAGCCTTCCCCGGCCCGATCAGCTCGTCCCACCAGCCGGCGCTCGGGTGCCCCGGCCCGGCGGGGCCGGCCGCGTGGCTGTCGCCGGTCAGCGCGTGCTCGACGAGGACCGCGTTGGACGCGTCGGCGTTCAGCGTTCCCCACGTTTCGTACGCGAGCGAGAAGGACGGCAGCACGCCACCGGCCTCCAGCGCGAGCGCGCCGGGGCCGGTGACGAACTTCCGGCGGCCTGGCGGATCGCCGATCCGCCAGGCGCCGGTGACGCTCACAGTGCGGCCTTGGCCGCCCGGAATCCGGCTTCGAGGTCGGCCTTGAGGTCCTCGATCCCCTCCAGCCCGACGGCGAGACGGACCAGTCCCGGCGTGACGCCGCTGGAGAGCTGCTCCTCGGGCGTCAGCTGGCTGTGCGTGGTCGACGCGGGGTGCACGATGAGGCTGCGCACGTCGCCGATGTTCACCAGCTGGCTGTGCAACTCGGTGCCGTCGACGAACTTGCGGCCCGCCTCGGCACCGCCGCGCAGGTCGAACGACAGGACCGCGCCCGCGCCGCGCGGGAGGTACTTCCGCGCGTTGGCGTAGTGGGGGCTCGACGGAAGGCCGGCGTAGTAGACCTTCTCGACCTCGTCGCGCTGCTCCAGCCACTCGGCCAGCGCCTGCGCGTTCGAGACGTGCCGCTCGAGGCGCAGCGACAGCGTCTCGATGCCCTGAAGGATCAGGAAGCTGTTCAACGGCGAGATCGCCGCGCCCGTGTCGCGCAGGATCTGGACGCGCGCCTTGGCCGCGTACGCACCCGGTCCAAGCGCTTCCCAGTACTTGAGGCCGTGGTAGCTCGGGTCGGGTTCGGTGAAGCCCGGGAACCGGTCGGTGCCGAAGTCGAACGTGCCGCCGTCGACGAGCACGCCGGCCACCGTCGTGCCGTGGCCGCCGAGATACTTCGTCGCGGAGTGCACGACGACGTCGGCGCCGTGTTCGATCGGGCGCAGCAGGTACGGCGTCGGCACGGTGTTGTCGACGACGAGCGGGACGCCGGCTTCGTGCGCGACGTCGGCGACGCCGCGGATGTCGAGGACGTTGCTGCCCGGGTTGGCCAGCGTCTCGGCGAAGAACAGCTTCGTGTTCGGCCGGACGGCGGCGCGCCACTGCTCCAGGTCGTCCTGGTCCTCGATGAACGTGACCTCGACGCCGAGCTTCGGCAGCGTGTAGTGGAAGAGGTTGTAGGTGCCGCCGTAGAGCGACGGGCTCGAGACGAAGTGGTCGCCCGCGCCCGCGAGGTTCAGGATCGCCGCCGTGGTCGCGGCCGAGCCCGACGCGAACGCCAGCGCCGCGACGCCGCCTTCGAGCGCGGCCAGCCGCTGCTCCAGCACGTCCTGGGTCGGGTTCATGATCCGCGTGTAGATGTTGCCGGGCTCGGCGAGGCTGAACAGGTCCGCGCCGTGCTTGCTGTCGCGGAAGACGTACGACGTCGTCTGGTAGATCGGCGTCGCCCGCGCGCCCGTGGCCGGGTCCGGCGCGGCGCCCGCGTGGATCTGCTTGGTCTCGAAGGACCACGCCGAAGTCTCGGCCATCGATTTCTCCTTGCGGCTCAAGGGTTCCGGAGGGCTTCCAGGCCGAAGCTACTGCGGCCGAACGGAGCACCCAACTGCTCCCACGTCCTGGGAGCAACCCGGTTGCCGAATAGATCTCTCTACATCTAAGATACTCTTCAGATGAGATTCACAGGCAGGGAGGAAGTCATGACGGAGCGAGTGCAGGTCCTGGTCGTGGGGGCCGGACTGGGCGGGCTCACCGCGTCGCTGTTCCTGGCGCGCGAAGGAGTGGAAGTGCTGACCGTGGAGCGGCATCCCGGGACGTCCGTCCACCCCCGCGCCGCCGGGCAGAACTGGCGCACGATGGAGCTGTTCCACTGGGCGGGCATCGACCACGAGGTGCTGGCCGCGAGCCCGCGAACGGGACTGCGGATCACGGTCGCGACCAGCCTCGCCGGCCGCGTCCTGCACCGGATCGCCGAAGACGGCAGCGAGTTCGACGTCTCGGCGTCGACCACGATCCCCTTCGGCATGGCGGGGCAGGACGTCGTCGAACCGATCCTGCTCGCCCACGCCGAGAAAGCCGGCGCGCGGGTGCGGTTCCGGACCGAGCTCACCGAACTGACGCAGGACGACGACGGCGTCACCGCGACACTGCGACACCGGGATTCGGGCGAGGAAACCGTGGTGCGCGCCGACTACGTCGTCGCGGCCGACGGCGGCCGGAGCGGCATCCGGCGGCGGCTCGGCATCGGGACCACCGGGCCGGACGCGCTGAGCCACTGCCTCGGCGTGGTGTTCGACGCCGACCTCGGCGACCGCGTCCAGCCGGGCCTGGCCGACCTGTTCTACCTGCAGCACCCGGACTTCACGGCCGCGCTGGTGAACACCGACGTGCCGAACCGGTACGTCTTCGCGCCGGACTACCACCCGGACCGGGGCGAAAGCCCGGCGGACTTCCCCCACGACCGGCTGGTGGCGATGATCCGCACCGCCACCGACCTGCCCGGCCTGGCACCCGAGATCGTCTGGACCGGCTCGTGGGAGGTCGCCGCGCGGCTCGCCGACCGGTTCTCCACCGGCCGGGTCTTCCTGGTCGGCGACGCCGCGAAGGTGACCCCGCCGACCGGCGGGATGGGCGGCAACACGGCGATCGGCGACGGCGCGGACATCGCGTGGAAGCTCGCCGCGGTCCTGCGCGGCGACGCGGGTCCGGCATTGCTGGACACCTACGAAGCCGAGCGGAAGCCGATCGCGCGGATGATCATCGACACGTCGCTGCACAACATGAAGCAGCGCATGAACCCCGGCCTGGACGTCTCCGGGCTGACGAAGGCCGAGGACCCGCTGGGCATCCAGCTCGGGTTCCGCTACCGCTCGACGGCGGTGTTGCCGGAAGGACCGGACGACGGCGAGCGCGTCGAGGACGTCCAGGCGCCGACCGGGCGGCCCGGCTTCCGGGCGCCGGTCCTGGAGTCCACTGTGGACCTCCTCGGGCAGTCGTGGGTGCTGCTGTGCGCCGCCGACGGCACGCGGTGGCGTCCGGCCGCGGCGGACATCGCGGCGGAACTGGGCATCCGTCTCGACTGCCACGTGGTCGACGGCGACGCGTTTGCGTCCCGATACGGCCTCGCGGCGGGCGGGGCTTCGCTGGTGCGCCCCGACGGCATGGTCGCGTGGCGTTCCCGGGAGCCGGCCGCCGACCCGGCGGGCGAGCTGTGGCGGGTCCTGACAGCGGTCCTGTCGCGTTAGCCGCGCTGCTGCAGCGCGCGGTCCTCGGGGTTTTCGCCGGGGTTTTCGCTGAGCACGAGGTCGTCCCGTCCGGGGCGGTCACCTCGACCCAGCGGCGGCCCTGGTCGTCGTAGGGCACATCCATCGTGGACATGACCACGGCGGAGTTTCTTCGGCGAGCAGTACACCCCCGAGGACATCGACGCGCGGAAGCCGCACGAGGTCTGCTCACCCGGCCGCCGGACGGCCGGCGATTCCGGCGAAGTGCTCGTGCAGTTCGCACACGTGCCGGGCCCAGAAGAGCTGGCGGCCGCCTCGAGTGCGGGGCACCGCCAGCCCTTTGCGGGCCGCGAGCCGGTAGAAGCCGGGCCCGGCGTCGTCGGCACCGAGGTTCCGGACGAGCGCGCCGAGCAGCCGTCCGCCGGCCTCCTCGAACGCGGCCTCGGAGATCCGGTCGAGCAGGTACGCCATGCTCGCGCGCCCGGCGCCGGTGGTGAAGTCGAAACCCGCCACACCGGTTCGGCGGCACAGCGCGGCGGCGAATTCCCCGTACGAAGTGGTCCGGTCCACCACCGCCCGCGCGATCAGGATCTCCCGGCCCGCCTCGATCATCTTTTTCCATTCCGACACGTCACGCCCGTACAAGCCGACCACCTCGCACTTTCCGGCGAATCCCCGAATGACGGCGAGAGGATGCCACAAGATCGAAGCGGGCTCGCAGCGGGGGATGTTCCGGCACAGCAAGGAAATTTCGGCATCCGCAGCCGACGGACGGACGGTTTCTTTTCGCTTCCCCGGCGTCCTCGGCAAGAACTTTCGACTATTGCGAAAAATGGGGGAACCTTCTGGGAATGCCGGGTCTCATGCCATAGAGTCGGCCCCCTCCTCGGGCCTGAAAACGATCAGCCCGGCATTTCCGGAAACCGCAAGGGAGCGCAGTGAGCGACACCCGAGCCCGGTCTTCGTTCGACTTCCTCGCCTGGGCGCTGGGCGAGTGCCGGACGGCCCGGACCACCGGTTCGCTCTACCTCGCGGGCCGCCCCGGCGGCGTCTTCCACCTGCGCGAAGGCCAGGTGATCGCGGTCGACGGCCCGGGCGCGCCCGGAGCGGACGCGCTGCTGCTGCGGTCGGGCCGGATCAGCGAAACGGACTGGTCCGCGGTCCTGCGCACCGCGGCCGGCGGCACGGCACCCCACGACGAGCTGTTCGCCCGCACCGGGATCGGCGGCGCCGAGCTCGGGCTGGTCACCACGATGGCCGCGCAGGACGGCGCCTTCGCCGTCGTGGCCGGCACGATCGACGAGTACGCCGTGGACCTGAAGCCGCTGGACGTGCCGCTGCCGATCGTCCCGGCCCTCGACCCCGGGCTGCTGCTGGCCGAAACCGCGCGGCGGATCGACGCGCTCGCGTCGCTGCCCACGCCGGTGTCCCCGCACCGGGAACGGCTCGCGCCCGTACCCGGCGTGACCGCGACGGCGGCCGCGCTGAGCGCCACCCGCCGCGACATCGTCGCCTGCGCCAACGGCCGCCGCAGCGCCCGGGACATCGCGTTCCTGCTCGGCCGCAACGTCTTCCCGGTGACGGTCGAGGTGTCCCGGCTGGTCGGAGACGGGCTGCTCACCGTCGCCGACCCCACCCCCAGGGTCACCGGCGGACCGCTGCGGCCGCTCCGCCCGCGCGCCCCCGAAGCCGGCAGGACGGCCGTCGTCACCGAGCCGAAGCCGCCGCTGCCCCGGCGCGAACCGGGCGCGAGCGGCGTCACGGACACCGCGCGTCCACAACGGACGTCCGGCTGGCAAGCGCTGCCCCGGCTGCTCAACCGCATCCGGGCCGGGCCGGGCGGTGCCGCGCAAGGAGACACCGAAGACGACAACCCACCTCCGAAGGGAACCGCACGTGGACCGTGACGCGCTGGCCGGCGAGCTCAACGCGCTCCGGCGGGAGGTGAGCGGGGTGACCGACGCCCTCGTGGCCGGGGTCGACGGCCTGCTCATCGTGGCCGACACCGAAGACCGGATCGACCCCGAGGGCGTCTCCGCGCTCGCCGCCGCCCACCTCGGCCTGTCGCACACGACCGCCGCCGCGATCGGCCAGGGCGCGTTCCGCCAGGCCGTCGTCCGCAGCAGCGGCGGCTACCTGGCCGTCTACTCCGTCGACCGGCTCGCGCTGATGGTCGTGCTCGGCGACGAAGGCCTCGACATCGGCCGCCTGCACCGCGCTTCCCTGCCCACGATCGAGCGGATCGGCTCGATCCTCACCGCCTGCTGAACCCCGGACCCCCACGAGAAGGAGAACTGACATGCTGGGCAACGGCCAGAACATGTCGGACCAGATGAGCCTCATGGTCAAGCGGATGCGACAGGAGGTGCCCGACTGCCTGGCCTCCGGCGTCGTCGACCTGGCGACCGGCATGCTGCTGGCCGTCGAGACCACCGACGCCCACCCGCCCGAAGTGCTGGACCTGCTGGCCGGGGCGACCCTCGACATGTTCCAGGGCCGCACCGTCGTGATGATCGAGGACATCTTCAAGGAGCGGCGCGGCGTCGCCAGCGGCGAGCACTACTTCCAGGAGATCCTCGTCAACAGCGCCAACCTGACCCACCTGTTCATCCGGAACAACCGGAACGCCGACGTGGTCGCCGTCGTCGTCTGCCCGAAGTCGGTGAACATCGGCATGCTCTTCGCCGGTGCGCGCCGCGTGGTCAAGGGCCTGGAGCTCTGACCCCCTGATCGCCTGCCGGGGCGGCGCGTCCGCCCGCCACCGCCCCGGCAGGCCCTGGCTCAGCGCCGGCCGAGCACCCAGTGGAAGGTCGCCGGCCCCTCCGGCTCCCGCATCGTCACGGTCTCGTCCACCTCGAGGGTGAACCCGGCGGCGGCGAGCAGCCGCCGGTTTTCCGCCGGGGCGTGGCTGCTGAAGAACATCGGCGCACCCAGCCAGTCTTCTTCGACGCCGTTCGCCTCGCTGCACCCGAGCGCGGCCAGGAACCAGCCGCCGGGACGCAACCAGCCGGCGATCCGCGCGAAGAGCGCGCCCTGATCCTCGCGGGGCACGTGCAGCACCGAGTAGAACGCGGTCACGGCGTCGAAGCGACCGTCCGGAAAGGACAGTCCGGTCATGTCGCCCCGCTCGAACCGCGCGTCGGGGACGTTCCGCCGCGCCAGTTCCAGCTGCGCCGCGGAGACGTCGACGCCGAGGACGTCGTGCCGTTCGGCGAGCGCCGCGGTGCTCGGTAGCCCGGCGCCGCAGCCGAGGTCGAGGACCCGGGCGCCGTCGTCGAGCCGGCCGGTCAGCTCCGCCACGAACCGCGCCCGCGGGTCGTCCGGGATGCGCGCGCTCCACTCGAGGTACCGCTCGGCCACGCTGTCGTAACCGCTTTCCACGATCTGCCGGGCTTCGCTCACCCGGACGACCCTACCGAGCCGCCGACGGGTTTCTCGGCGAGAATGACCCCGTGGTCTCGGTACGCAGCGTGGTCGACCGGGTGGGGCCGACGCTGCTCCACGCACTCCAGGTGCCCGACGACTCGCCCGCGGTCGCCGACGTCGTGATCGCCGAGCCCGGTGGCGCGGTCACGTTGTCCGCCGGCGACCTCGTGCTCGGCGTCGCCACGGTCGGCCCCGAAGACGCCGCCGAGCTGGTGAAACAGAGCGCCGGGCAGGGCGCCGCCGCCGTGCTCCTCAAGCCGCCGGTGGCCGCGAAACCCGCCGTGAAACGGGCCGCGAAGGCCAGCGGGATCGCGCTCATCCAGGTGCACGCGGCGACGTCGTGGGCCCAGCTCGTCTGGCTGCTGCGGACCGTCCTCGACGCCCTCGCCGACGAGTCCGAGGACCTCGACCCCGGTTCCGGCGACCTGTTCCGGCTGGCCGACGCCGTCGCGAGCGTCGTCGACGCGCCGGTGACCATCGAGGACACCAACTCGCGCGTGCTCGCCTACTCCGCGCGCCAGGACCTCACCGACCCCGCGCGCGTGGCCACGATCATGGGCCGCCGCATCCCGGACGACGTGCTCGCGCGGTTCCGGTCGCGCGGGGTGTTCCGCGAGCTGTCCCGCGGCCGCCAGACGATCTTCGTGCCCGCCCAGCGCGACGGCACGCTGCCGCGGCTGATCGTGCCGATCCGGATGGGCGGCGAGCTGCTCGGCTCGATGTGGGCGGTGGTCGCCGGGCCGGTGTCCGACGAGCGCGCGGCCGCGTTCGCCGACGCCGCCCCGGTCGTCGCGCTGCACCTGCTGCGGCGCCGCGCGCACACCGACGCGCAGCGCCGCGCGTCGGCCGAGCTGCTGCGCGCGATGCTCGAAGGCCGGGCGAACCCGCGCAAGGCGATGGCCGAGCTGGACCTGGCCGACGAGCCGCACCGGGTGGTCGTCATCGAGGTCACCGGCGGCGACGGCCGCGACGCCGAGGGCCTGCGGCTGGCCCTGCTCGAACGGATCTCGCAGGGCATCGGCACCCGTCCGGTGGCGACCGAGCTGGGCGGCCTGCTCTACGCCGTGGTCCCGGACCGTCCCGGCCGCGGCGGCTGGGCGGAACTGCGCGAGGCTCTCGTCGCGACGGGACCGTCTCGTCGCACTGGCGCTCCGCGCGCGGCCGCGGGCGCCCCCGGCGAGATCGGCGACCTCTCGGTGTCGCGCGCCCAGGCCGACGAGGCCCTCGGGCTGCTGCGCGCCGAGCTCACCGGCGAGCGCGTGATCGCCTTCGACGAAGCCTGGACGGCGTTGACGCTGCACCGCGGCGCGACGGCGGCGGCCGCGGCGAAGGTCGCCGACCTCGGCCCGCTGGGCGCCCTGCGCGCCCACGACGAGACGAGCAAGGCGGGTTACGTCGAGACGCTCTACGAGTGGCTGCGGCACCCCGGCGACCCGCGGGCGGCGGCGCGGGAGCTGCGGATCCACCCGAACACCCTGCGGTACCGGATGCGGAAGCTGCTGGAGCTGGTGCCGCTGGACCTCGACGACCCCGACGTCCGGCTGGCGCTGCTCACCCAGCTCGTCGCCCTCCGCTGGAGCTGATGGGCCGTTCGGCGTAGCGCTCGACTTATGCGTTACTCCGCATGGATCGCGCCGATCGTTCGGATTGTCTTTTCCAGCCGAAAGATGGTGGATAACGAAGATCGCGTGCCGCATTTTCTCTTCACCACCCCGGGTAGCCGGGTCGTTGCAAGAGGAGTGTCCATGCGCAGTTCGGAGCGGCTCGCCCACGCCGTCAAGCTGGGGGCGGTTTCCGCGCTCTCCCTGGTCGCCCTGGCCGTCCCGGCCGCCGGAGCCGGGAGCGCCACCGCGGCGCCCAGCAGTGACTGCTTCACCCCCGCCCACGCTGCCGACCGCAGCAAGGACGGCCACGCCGACACGGTGTCCCCGGCGGAGGCGGCCCGCATGGAAGCGGACCTGCAGAGCAAGCTCGCCGGCAAGCGCACGGCGCGCACCGCCCAGGCGGCCGCGGTGTCGATCCCGGTGTACTTCCACGTGATCACCAGCGGCTCGACCGGCAACCTGCCGGCGTCGACGATCAGCAAGCAGATCTCGGTGCTCAACAGCGCGTACGCCTCGAGCGGCTTCAGCTTCTCGCTGGTCAGCACCGACTACACGAACAACTCCACCTGGTACAACGGCATCACCGACGGCACGTCGGCCGAGCGCAACATGAAGAACGCGCTGCGCAAGGGCGGCAAGAACGCGCTGAACATCTACACCGCCAGCCTCGGCGACGGCCTGCTCGGCTGGGCGACGTTCCCGTCGAGCTACGCGTCGCAGCCGAAGATGGACGGCGTCGTCATCCTCGACGAGTCGCTCCCGGGGCGCTCGGCGACGAACTACAACGAAGGCGACACGGCCACCCACGAGGTCGGCCACTGGATGGGCCTGTACCACACGTTCCAGGGCGGCTGCTCCGGTTCGGGCGACTACGTGTCGGACACCCCGGCCGAAGCGACGGCGACGTCCGGCTGCCCGGCGAACAAGGACACCTGCACCTCGGCGGGCAAGGACCCGGTCCACAACTTCATGGACTACAGCTACGACAGCTGCATGTACGAGTTCACCGCGGGCCAGGCCACGCGGATGCAGAGCTCGTGGACGGCCTACCGCGCCTGACGCCCGCTCCCGCGGCAAGTCCGTGAAGGCCCCCTTCCCGGCTCTTATGGCCGGGAAGGGGGCCTTCACGGCACTTCGTAGCTGAGGTCTGTCGCCACCAGGCGGGACGGACGCAGGTGCACCCACAGGGTGTCCGCGTTGTCGTGCAGGTACGCGCGGAACCGCGGATCCCAGCGTTCTTCGTCGTCGCCGAGGTAGCGCACGAGCTTCCGGCGGCCGCGGGGGACGTCGAAGGGGCGCAGGTCCGCGTCACCGCTCGCCAGCACCTGCCGGACCAGCCCCGTGTCCAGCTCGCAGACGTCCACGGTGAGCGCGATCCGCGGCCGCGCGCGGACCCGGGCCGGCAGGCGCGACCACGGCCCGCTGAGGATCCAAAACGCCCTGCCTTCCCAGAGGTACCACGTGGGCCGCACGGTCGGCCCGTCCGTGGCGACCCGCGCGGTGAGCGGCCGCGCGAGGAACTCGTCGACGTCGAAGTCCCTCATACGACCAGGAGCGTCTTTCCCACCGTGGCCCGGGATTCGATCGCTGCGTGGGCGTCGGCGGCCTTCTCCAGCGGGAACCGCTGCCCGATCACCGGGACCAGCCGGCCGGCCGCCGCTTCCGCCAAAGCCGACTCCGTGAACGCCCGCATCTCCTCCGGTCCCCCGATCGACCGCACCAGCGAAACTCCCCGCGCCGCAGCGTCCTCTTCGGACACTTCCGCCCACGCGCCGCCCGCCAGGCCGTACATCGCCATCCGGCCGCCGCGGCGCAGCAGCCCGAACGCCGCCGTGCCGATCGCGCCCCCGACGCCGTCGAAGACGACGTCCACCGGGCCGACCGATGACGTCCAGTCCGGCGCGAGGTAGTCGACCACCGAGTCCGCCCCGAGCACGCGGGCCACCTTCGCCGGTCCGCCCGCCGCGCCGATCACCGAAGCGCCCGCTGTCTTCGCCAGCTGCACCAGCAGGCCGCCGACGCCACCCGCCGCCGCTTCCACCAGGACCCGGTCGCCGGGCCCGACCCCGGTGGCGCGCACCAGGCCGGTCGCCGTCCGGCCGTCCGCGAGGAGCGCCACCGCCGCGTCGAGCGAGAGCGCGGAGGGCACCCGGAACACCGCCGTCGCGTCCACCGCGACGCGCTCGGCGTACCCGCCGGAACCGCCCGTCGAGGTCACCACCCGTTCCCCCACGAGCCCGGGGTCCACCCCCGCGCCGACCGCGCTGATCACGCCGCCCACGCCGTTGCCCGGGATCAGCGGCGGCGAGGCCCGGAACGGCCCGGCACCGCCCGCCCGGAACTGCGTCTCGACGAACGTGGTGTTCGCGAACGCCACCTCCACCAGCACCTGACCGGGCGCCGGCACCGGATCCGGCGCGTCCCCCGGGACCAGCACCTCCGGACCGCCGAACTCTCTCAACCACACGGCTCGCATGCGTTCACGCTGCAACTTCAAGCGAAGTCGAAGTCAATGGCCTTGTCCGGCGAGCACCACGATCGACCTGACGAACTGTCCGCGCAGCACGATGACACCGCTGTCCGGGTGGCTCACCGTGAGTGGCAACACCGCACCGATTCCGGACGCAGACCGACCCAGGAGGCCGACCGTGCGTATCGCCGTTCCCCGTGAAATCAAGAAGCACGAGTACCGGGTCGCCCTGACCCCGGCCGGGGTGCACGAGCTGGTCGGCCGCGGGCACGACGTCTTCGTCGAGACGGGCGCCGGGACGGGTTCCTCGATCACCGACGAGGAGTACGTCGACGCCGGCGCGAAGATCCTCGCCACCGCCGACGAGACGTGGGCCGAGGGCGAGCTCGTCCTCAAGGTCAAGGAGCCCATCGCCGAGGAGTACGGCCGGCTCCGGCGCGACCAGGTCCTCTTCACCTACCTGCACATCGCCGCCGACCGGCCGCTGACCGACGCGCTTCTGGCCGCCGGCACCACCGCGATCGCCTACGAGACGGTGCAGACCGCGAACGGCGCCCTCCCGCTGCTCGCCCCGATGTCCGAGGTCGCGGGCCGGCTGGCCCCGCAGGTCGGCGCGTTCTCCCTGATGAAGCCCAGCGGCGGCCGCGGTGTGCTGCCCGGCGGCATCCCCGGCGTGCACCCGGCGCGCGTCGTCGTCATCGGCGGCGGCGTCGCGGGCCTCAACGCCGCCCGCGTCGCGCTCGGCCTCGGCTCGGACGTCGAGATCCTCGACACCAACGTCGACCGCCTCCGCCAGATCGACAACGACTTCGGCGGCCGCATCCGCACGGTGACGTCGAACCGGCTGTCGGTCGAGGAGTCCGTGCTGCAGGCGGACATGGTCATCGGCGCGGTGCTCGTCCCGGGTGCGAAGGCGCCGAAGCTGGTCTCGAACGACCTGGTGGCCCGCATGAAGCCGGGCAGCGTGCTCGTCGACATCGCGATCGACCAGGGCGGCTGCTTCGCCGACTCGCGCCCGACCACGCACGACGAGCCGACCTACACCGTCCACGAGTCCGTCTTCTACTGCGTCGCGAACATGCCGGGCGCGGTGCCCCGGACGTCGACCTACGGCCTCACGAACGTCACGCTGCCCTACGCGGTCCAGCTGGCCGAGCACGGCTGGAAGGCCGCCCTGCAGGCCGACGCCGCGCTGGCCAAGGGCCTCAACACGCACGACGGCGCCCTGACGAACGGCCCGGTCGCGGTGGCCCACGACCTGCCGCACACGCCGCTGGACACCGTCCTCGCCTGAGCTAACCCGCCCGAGCGGGCTCCTGTCGCACCGCGGCAGGGGCCCGCTCTCCTTTTGCCAGTAGCCGCCGCCCGGAGGCGATCGAAGGCAGCTCCACCCACCGCCGCAGCCCGCACGCGAAGAGCAGCGCGACGGCGGAGGTCGCGACGGCCTTGCCCAGCCCGGCCGGGAACACCAGGCCGGTCACGCCCGCGGCGCCGGTCTGGGCGAGGTAGAGCGCGTACGACCGGTCCCCGATGTACGTCAGCGGACGGCTCGAGAGCAGCCGCCGGACCGGGCCCTGCGCGAGCACGGCCACGAGCAGCAGCGCCGAGCCCGCCGCGTAGACCGGGACGACGCACTGCCAGTGCCCGCCGAGCTGTTGCCCCAGCGGCTTGACCGACAGCTGCAGCACGCCGAATCCGAGCGCGACCAGCACCGCGGCGGCCGGGCTGGTCAGCGGCCGCAACACGGCGAACCCCCGCGGGTGGTGCAGTGCCAGCCCGAGCAGGCAGCCGATGACCAGCGAGCAGTAGTGCACGCTGAGCTCAGCCCACCGCTGCGAAGGTGCGAGCGGCAACGCTCCGAAGAGGACACCGGTCACCACGCCGCCGCCGATCAGCAGGCGCAGCGCGGTCTTGCCGGTCTTCGCGAACGACGTCAGCACGAGCAGCGCGGGCCAGACGAGGTAGAACTTCTCCTCCACGCCCAGCGACCACGACGTCGGGTACGGCGTGTTGTAGCCGACCAGCTCATTGCCGAAGACCAGGTAGAACGGCATCGCGTCGGCGAGCCGGCTGCTCCGGTACGCCCCGGCGAGCGTGACGGCCAGCGCCGTCAGGCCGAGCAGCAGGAAGTACACCGGCATGATCCGGAAGACGCGGCGGAGGTAGAAGCCGCGCAGCGAGACGCGGCCGGCGGAGTCCTCTTCGCGCAGCGCCAGCGTGGTGATCAGGAAGCCGGACAGCACGAAGAACAGCTGGACGGCGATCCAGCCCTGCAGCCGGTCGACGACCGGGCCGCCGTAGTGGAAGAACACCACGGCCAGCGCGGCGAGCGCCCGCAGGCCGGTCAGGCCCGGGAACCACGAGGAAGCCCGGTATTCGGCGTGGTCGAGAGGCCGCCAGGAGATGTTCATGCCCGCAGCGTCGATCTTGGCCGCTGAACCGGGCCTGAAGCGGGCTTAAGACGTCTTCAGCTCCGGCAGCCGGACGACGAACCGGCTGCGGCCCTCGACCGCCGCCGTGCCGTCGTGGGCGCGGGCGATGTCGGCGACGATCGCCAGGCCCAGCCCGGAGCCGCCCTCGTCGCGGTCGCGCGCGTCGTCCAGCCGGACGAAGCGGTCGAAGACGCGCTCGCGGTCCGCTTCCGGAATGCCGGGCCCGTCGTCGTCGACCGTCAGCACCGCCTGTCCGTCCACTGCGGACACCGTGACGGCGACGCGGGAGACGGCGTGCCGCTGCGCGTTGTCGACGAGGTTGCGGACCAGCCGTTCCAGCCGCGACCGGTGACCGCGCACCGACGGCGTCCCGGTGACCTCGACTTCGACCCCGCTCCGGCCGGCCACGACGGCACTGACCACTTCGGACAGTGCGACCGGTTCGAGCCGGTCGGGGCCGGCGTGGTCGAGCTTGCCGAGCAGGACGAGGTCGGCGACGAGGTCCTGCAGCCGGGTGACGTCGAGCAGCGCGTTCTCGCAAGCGTGCTGCCAGTCGAGCCGGTCGGGATGGGCCAGGAGCACTTCGAGCTGGGTCCGCAGCGACGCGAGCGGGGTGCGCAGCTCGTGCGACGCGTCGGAGGCGAACCGGCTCTGCCGGGTGACGGCCTCGTCGAGCCGGGCGAGCATGGTGTTCATCGTCCCGGCCAGCCGCGCGATCTCGTCGCCGGTGCGCGGGTCCGGGACGCGGCGGCCGAGGTCGTGCGCGCCGATCTCGGCGACCTCGCCGCGGATGGCCTCGACCGGACGCAGCGACCGCCGGACGGCGAGCCACGCGATGACGCCGATGAGCAGTGCGACCGCGGGCACGCCCGCCGTCAGCACGGTGCGGACGGAGTCGACCGCTGCCTGTCCCTCGGGATCGAGCTGCACGCCGGCGTAGACGTCGTACTTGCTGTCGCCGCTGTAGGCGTGCACGACGTGCAGGGTGAGGTCGTCGTCGAGCCCGCGCAGCTCGGGCGCGCAGCCGACGGACGCCCGCGCGGACCGGTCGTACTGGTACGGCCGCAGGGTGACCTCGGTGTCGTAAGCGGCCAGTGTTGCTTCGCGCAGGACCGGGCAGGACGCGACCGACGCGCCCTGCTTGTCCTTGACCTCGTAGATCGAGTCGCGGACGAGCAGCGCGAGGTCGCCGGGCCGGGCGCCGGTGTTCAGCAGCTGGACGATCGCGTCGGCATGGGCGTCGGCGAGCTGCGTGGCGGCGTTCTCGAGGCGGCTCTGCGCCTGGAGCACGAACCACACCGACACCGCCCCGAGCGCCACCGCGGACGCGGCGAAGGCCGTGACGGCGACGCGGAACCGGGTCGAGCGCCGGAAGTCAGGCACCCGCGGTCACCACGTGGTAACCGGCGCCGCGGACCGTCCGGATGGTTTCGGCCCCGAACGGGACGTCGATCTTGCGCCGCAGCGCGCTGACGTGCACCTCCACCAGGTTGGCCGTCGCGGAAGCGGCGAAGTCCCAGAGGTTGTCGAGCAGCTCGGCCTTGGTGACGACCTGCCCGGGCCGCTGCATGAGGTAGGCGAGGAGGGCGAACTCCTTGCCGGTGAGCGTGATGTCCGCCGTGCCGCGCCGGCAGGTCCGGCTCGCCTGGTCGAGCTCGAGGTCCCCCAGTTTGAGGACGCCCGGCCGGGTGGCGCCGCCGCGGCGGATGAGGGCGCGCAGCCGCGAGAGGAGGACGCCGTAGGAGAAGGGCTTGGGGAGGAAGTCGTCGGCCCCGGTGTCGAGGGCCTCGATCTCGTCGTCCTCGCCGTCCTTGGCGGTGAGCATGAGGATCGGGGTGCTGTTCCCCTGCTCCCGCAGCCGCCGGCAGACGCGGTAGCCGTTCAGCCCCGGCAGCATGATGTCCAGGACGATGGCGGCGTAGGGGTGTTCGGTGGCGTGCCAGAGGGCATCTCGCCCGTTGTGGGCGACATCGACGGCGTACCCCTCGGCGGTCAGCCCGGCCCGCAGCGCCTCGGCCAGCCGCCGTTCGTCCTCCACGAGCAAGATCCGCATCGCGTCACGATGCCACACGACCTGCGGTGACGCGGGCACAAGGACCACGCTGGTAGCCGAGCGCGAGGCACCGTGGGGGCTCCGGGGGCTCGGCCCCCGGGCAATACGACGAAGTCGAAGCGAAGCGGAGACGAAGGGGCGACCCGCTCAACCAGCCTGGGGGTCACTGGGAGCGGGCCGCCGATACCTAGCTTAGAGGTCGCGGGCTGACTTCGCTGCACCGGGTCGGCAAGTCGCACGAATTCTTTACCAAGTTGATCTGACCGGCCCCGCGAAACCTCAGGTCAGCGCCCCCGGCGGTAGCGGAAAGTGACGAAGGTCGCTCTGCGCGGGTTCGCGCGTTCCGTGCGCGCGTCCGGCGCCGGTAGGGCAGGATGACGCCGCATCAAGCGGGGAACGTTAGGGGACGGTATGCACGACGGCAGTGGCCGGATTGTGGTGCAGAACCTGAGCAAGCAGTTCGGCGCGGTGAACGCGGTGCAGAACCTCAGCTTCACGGTGGAGCCGGGTTCGGTGACGGGCTTCCTGGGGCCGAACGGCGCCGGCAAGACGACGACGTTGCGCATGCTGCTCGGGCTGGTGACGCCCACGTCGGGGATGGCGACGATCAACGGCCGTCCGCACTCGCAGCTGGGGAACCCGGCGCGGGTGGTCGGCTCGGTGCTCGAGAACGAGGGGTTCCACCCGAGCCGGACCGCGCGCAACCACCTCCGGGTGTACGCCGCGGCCATCGGGGTGCCGGACCGGCGGGCGGACGAGGTGCTCGGCCTGGTGGGCCTGGGCAGCGCCGCGGACCGGAAGGCGGGCGGCTTCTCGCTCGGCATGCGGCAGCGGCTGGCGCTCGCGACGGCGTTGCTCGGTGACCCGCAGGTGCTGGTGCTCGACGAGCCGACGAACGGCCTCGATCCGGAGGGCATCCTGTGGCTGCGCAACTTCCTCCGGTCGTACGCCCGTGAGCAGGGCCGGACGGTCCTGGTGTCGAGCCACCTGCTCAACGAGGTCGAGCAGCTGATCGACCAGGTCGTGATCATCAGCCAGGGCGTCACGCGGTACTACGGGCCGCTGGAGCAGCTGCGCCGGAGCCAGCAGTCGCGGGTGCTGGTGCAGCCGGCGGACCCGTCGGCGCTGGTGAAGGCGTTGCAGGAGAACGGCATCACCGGGGTTTCGCCGACGCCGGACGGCCGCGTCTCGGTCGCCGGCTCGAGCGTCCAGCAGATCGGTGACATCGCCGCGAAGGCCGGGATCGCGGTCTACGGGATGCAGGAGGACCACGCCGACCTGGAGCGGATGTTCTTCCAGCTGACGCAGGGTCAGTACACCGGCGCGCCGGGCCAGCCGCCGCCGGGTTACCCGCCGCAGCCGCAGTACCAGGGCCCGCCGCCCGGCTATCCGCCGCAGCAGCACTACCAGCAGGGCCCGCCGCCGGGTCCGCAGCAGCACCAGCAGCAGTACTGGGGAGGTCCGCAGCAGTGATGGGGAACCTGATCAAGGCGGAGTTCCGCAAGACGCTCTCGCTGAACACGTGGTGGGTGCTGCTGATCCCGCTGGTGCTGGTGGCGTTCTGGCTGACCTTCGCGTGGGGCAGCCTGACGAACAACTTCGCGGACTTCCTGGGCAGCGGCGACGCCAAGCAGGTCAGCGAATCGATCGGCCTCGACCCCGACAAGATCCCGGTGGGGCTGCTGGCGCTGGCGCACGGCGTCAACATCGCGCAGCTCGTCCCGGCGCTGTTCGGTGTCTTCGCCCTGGCCGGCGAGTACCGCAGCAAGACGATCACGACGACGTTCCTCACCGCGCCGAACCGGATCTCGGCGCTGACCGCGAAGATGCTCACGTACGTCGTGTGGGGCGCCATCTACGGCGTGGTCAGCTTCGGCGTCTCGGCGGGCGCGGTCATGGCGTCGGTCGACTCGGGCCGCTGGCCGTCCGCGGGCCAGTGGCTGGCCGCGCTCGGCGGGACGGTGCTGGCCGGGGTGCTGGTGACGTTGTTCGGCATCGGGTTCGGCGCGGTGCTGCGCAGCGTGCCGCTGGCCGTGGTGCTGCTGCTGGTGTGGTTCCTGATCGTGGAAAACGTCCTGGTGATCGCGTTCTGGGGCTGGGCCGACGTCCGCATCCTGGGCGGGATCCTGCCGAACGGGACCGCGAACGGGATCGTCGGCGGCATCGCGGCGGACGCCTTCGGGTTCAACTCGCTCGCCCTGCCGGCCAGCGTCAGCTCGGGTTCGCAGCTGGTGCTGCAGCTGACGGCGGGCGCGCCCGGCGTCCTCTCGTGGTGGGCTTCGGCGCTGATCTTCCTCGCGTGGACGATGCTCTTCTTCGGCCTCGGCTGGGCGGGCAACCAGAAGCGCGACATCACGTAGTTCCGCGGTGGTCCGTGAAGGCCTCCTTACCGGCTCTTATGGCCGGTAAGGAGGCCTTCACGGCATTCGAGGAAATATTTTGTCGGTGGTGGCGCTTACTGTCACAACGTGACTGTCACCGCGCCTCGCTCCCGTCAAGAGCTCCCACGCGCCGAGACAGCCGGCTGGATCCGCCGGCTGTCGGCCGCGGCGTGGGAGCACCGCGTGCTCGTCGTGCTGTCACTGGTCGCCGCCACGCTCAGCGTCGGCGTGCAGGCCGTGAGCCCGCTGCTGGTGCGCACGGCGGTGGACGACGCGGTGGCGGGGCAGACCGGCGGGCTGCCCGGTATCGCCGTCTTCCTGATCACGCTGCAGCTCGTCGCCTTCGGCACCGCGTTCGTGCGGCGTTACGTCGGCGGGAAGCTCGCCCTCGACGTCCAGCACGACCTGCGGCAGCGTGTGTTCAACGCCGTTTCGCGGCTGGACGGCGGAAAGCAGGACGCGCTGCGCACCGGCCAGGTCGCCTCGCGCGCGATCTCCGACCTGCAGCTGGTCACCGGCATCCTGATGCAGGTCCCGCTGTCGTTCGGCTCGGTCGTCTTCGCGGTGCTCTCCTTCGGCGCGATGCTGTGGCTGTCCCCGGTGCTGACGTTGATCGCGCTGGTCGTTACACCCGCGGTCGGCATCATCGTGACGCGCAGCCGCAAGCGGCTCTTCCCGGCGACGTGGTCGGCGCAGCAGCGCGCGGCGGACGTCGCGCAGCAGGTCGAGGAGACCGTCACCGGCGTCCGGGTGGTCAAGGGGTTCGGTCAGGAGACGCGGGAAGTCTCGAAGCTGGAAGGCACCGCGCGCAAGTTGTTCGCGGAGCGGCTTCGCGCGGCGAAGCTCGCGGCGGTCCCGACGGCGACCACCGCCTCCCTGCCCGCCGCCGGCCAGGTCGCCGTGCTCGGCATCGGCGGCGTCCTCGCGCTGAACGGGTCCATCACCCTCGGCACGTTCCTGGCTTTCGCGACCTACCTCGCCACGCTGATCGGCCCGGCCCGGATGCTGTCCGGCCTGGTCGTGCAGGCCCAGCTCACCCGCGCGGGCGCGGAGCGGGTGTACGAGCTGATCGACGCGCAGCCCGAGGTCGTCGACGCGCCGGACGCGCGGCCGCTGCCGGACGGCCCGCTCGGCGTCGAGCTCGACGGCGTCCGGTTCGGCTACACACGCAGCGAACCGGTACTGGACGGGCTTTCGGTCACCGCGAACCCGGGCGAAACCCTCGCGCTGGTCGGCACCGCGGGCTCCGGGAAGTCGACGATCTCGTTGCTGCTGCCCCGGTTCTACGACGTCCACGCGGGCGCGGTGCGGGTCGGCGGCCTCGACGTCCGCGACGTCCCGTTGCGGCAGCTGCGGCAGGCGATCGGCGTGGTGTTCGAGGAGGCGTTCCTGTTCTCCTCGTCGATCCGCGACAACATCGCCTACGGCCGCCCGGACGCGAGCGACGAAGAAGTCGTCGCGGCGGCCAGGGCGGCGGAGGCGGACGGCTTCATCCGCGCGCTGCCGGACGGCTACGACACGCTGGTCGGCGAGCGCGGGCTCACGCTCTCGGGCGGCCAGCGGCAGCGGCTCGGGCTGGCCAGGGCGCTGATCACCGACCCCCGGCTGCTCGTCCTCGACGACGCGACGTCGGCCATCGACACCGTCACCGAGGCGGCGATCCACGACACGCTGCGGTCGGTCACCGCGACCCGGACCACCCTGCTGATCGCGCACCGGCGTTCCACCCTGGCGCTGGCCGACCGGATCGCGGTGCTCGACGAAGGCCGCGTCGTCGACGTCGGCACCGAGGCCGAGCTGATGGCGCGGTGCCCGCTGTTCCGCGAGCTGGTGGCGGGCCCGGGCGACGACGTCGAGGAAAAGCACCGCTGCGAAGGCTTGGACTGCGGCCAGGACGGGGTCACGCCGTCGCTGTGGCCGCGGGACGAGAGCCGCGACGAAGTCGACGCCCTGGCCGAAGCCGCGCGAATGCGCAGCGGTGACACGAACAGCAGCGGATTCGTCGGCGGAGGCGGCGGCCTCGACGTCCCGCCGACGCCGGAGCTGATCGAAGGCGTGCGCAAGCTCCCGCCGGCCGTCGACGAGCCGCGGCTGCCCGGCGCGGACGTCACCGCACCCGACCCGAAGTTCCGGCTGGCCGGGCTGCTGCGGCCGGTCCGCTGGCCGTTGGCCGTGGTGATCGCGCTGGTGGCGGCGGACGCGCTGGCGTCGATCGCGCTGCCGGGGCTGTACCAGTTCGGCGTCGACCACGGCGTCCGCACGGGTATCGAGTGGATGATCTGGCTGGCCGCTGGGATCGGTGCCGCGGTGATCGCGGCCGACTGGCTGGTGGTCTTCGCGCAGACGCGGCTGACCTCGAGGGTGGGCGAGACGGTGCTGTACGCGCTGCGCGTCCGCAGCTACGCGCACCTGCAACGGCTCGGGCTCGACTACTACGAGCGGGAGCTGTCCGGGAAGATCATGACCCGGATGACGACGGACGTCGACGCGCTCTCGACGTTCCTGCAGACCGGGCTCGCCACCGCGGTGGTCAGCGCGCTGACGCTGGCCGGGATCACCGCCGCGCTGCTGGTCACCGACGCCGGGCTGGCGCTGTACGCGCTGGCGATGGTGCCGGTCCTGGCGGTGGCCACGGTCATCTTCCGGCGGTCGGCGTCGAAGGCGTACAACGAGGCCCGCGAACGGGTCAGCGTCGTGAACGCGGACATGCAGGAGAACGTCAGCGGGTTGCGCGTCGCACAGGCGTACACGCGCGAAGACCGCTCCGCGGAAGCGTTCGCTTCGCGCAGCGACGACTACCGGCGCTCGCGGCTGCGGGCCCAGCGGTACGTCGCGACCTACTTCCCGCTCGTGGCGCTGCTGTCGGACCTGGCGACGACGACGGTGCTGGTGGCGGGTGCGAACCGCGTCTCGGCGGGCACGCTGTCGGCCGGTGTGCTGCTCGCGTTCCTGCTGTACCTGCAGCAGTTCTTCTCGCCGATCCAGCAGCTGTCGGCGGTGTTCGACGGCTACCAGCAGGCGCGCGTCGGCCTGAACCGCATCGGCGACCTGCTGCGGACGCCGACGTCGGTGCCGGCGGCCGAGCAGCCGGTGGCGGTGCCCGAGCGGCTGCGTGGCGAAGTTTCGTTCAAGGAGGTCGACTTCGCCTACACCGGCGCCGAGACGAAGGCGCTGGAGCAGTTCTCGCTGGACGTCGCGGCCGGGGAGACGATCGCGCTGGTCGGCGCGACCGGCGCGGGGAAGTCGACGGCGGTGAAGCTGGTGGCGCGCTTCTACGACGTCACCGGCGGCGAGGTCCGGATCGACGGCACGGACGTCCGCGAGTACGAGCTGGCCGGGGTGCGGCGCCGGATGGGCGTGGTGCCGCAGGAGGCGCACCTGTTCTCGGGCACGGTGGCCGACAACGTCCGCTACGGCCGCCCGTCGGCTTCCGACGCGGAGGTCGAGGCGGCGGTCCGCGCGGTGGGCGCGCTCGACGGCGTCGCGGCCCTGCCCTCGGGCTTCCTGCAGCCGGTGGGCGAGCGCGGCCGGTCGCTGTCGGCGGGCCAGCGTCAGCTGGTGGCGCTGGCCCGGGCGGAGCTGGTGGACCCGGACGTGTTGCTGCTCGACGAGGCGACGGCGGCCCTGGACCCGTCGACGGAGGCGGCGGTCCTCCGCGCGACGGAGACGGTGGCCCGCCGCCGCACGACGTTCGTGGTCGCCCACCGCCTCGCGACGGCGGCCCGCGCGGACCGCATCGTGGTCCTGGACCACGGCCGCATAGTGGAGACGGGAACCCACGAGGAGCTCCTGGCCGCAAACGGCCACTACGCCCGCCTCTGGTCCCTCGGCTGACGTGCAGGAAGGGTCGACACGCGTGATTGAGCAGTCGACACGCGTGTTCGGAGGGTCAACACGCCCGAACAAACCCGGCTTCGCCGTGTCGACCCTCCAATCACGCGAGCTGACCCTCCAATCACGTGTGTTGACCCTTCGATCACGCGAGCCGAGGCCCGAAGGGCCGAAACCTGGGAGCATGGCGGGCATGTTCGAGGAGAAGCGGGTGCCTGACCGGCAGGTCCGGGCGGCGCAGACGGGGAACACCGTCCGGGTCTACCTGTCCTGCTCGCCCGCCGTCGCCGATGCCGCTCTCGAGAAGCAGACCTTCGGGCGGGGCGAGACGGTGCAGTTCACGCCGTCGTTCCGCCTGGCGGCCTTCGAGAGCGACAACGGCCGCAAGCCGGGGCACGAGCACGTCCTGGCCGTCGACCTCACCCGTGAAGGCTTCGGGCGAGCCCTCCAGGGGCACGTCGAGTGGGTGCCGGAGCGAGATCTCGACCACACACCGCTGAACTTCCAGGCGATCCGGATCGGCGGCGAGCTCGCCGAGGAGTGGATCACCGGCATCACCGACGTCACACCGGTGATGCGCGACATAGCCGGACTCCTGGCCACCGACCAGCTGCACCTGGCCGTCAAGCTCGTCCCCCACGAGCCGCCGTACGAGCTGGGCTAAGGCAGCGCCCGCCACTTCAGCGAGCCCATCCCGGCCGCCTCGACGTCCGGCCGGGACGCCCACCGGACCGTGCCCGGCCGGACGTGCACCCCGGCGCCGACCAGCCAGTCCGGCTCATCGGGCTCGACCCACTCCATCTCCTCGAAGTCGGCCAGCGTCGGCCAGACGGCGGAGCACGAGTCGCACCGCAGCACGACCGCGCCGGACTCGGTGACCAGCGGCCGCACCAGGCCCTGGTCCCAGAACGAAGGACATTCGACCAGCCACATCGTCCCAGGAGAACCCGGCGCGGTGAACGCCCGTGAGCCACGACGCGAACCGGACGACAAGAGCCCGGAAACCCTGTACCGGGTCCAGCGCTTAAGGTTCCCTTAGCACATCTTGATCGAGTCAGTGACCGATACCCTAGTGCGCCACGCCTCACACAGGCCGGTTCCATCACATCGCGGTCACCGAGGGGGTTAGCCTGGTAGGCGCATCAGCGGATTCAAGATCGAGATCGAGACGGATAGAGGCGAGCCCCAGCCGTGTCCAGCAGCAGCCCTGCGTCACAGTTCGGCCCCAACGAGTGGCTGGTCGAAGAGATGTACGACCAGTTCCTCGCCGACCCTTCCTCAGTCGATGCCGCTTGGCACGACTTCTTCGCGGACTTCAAGCCGACGCAGAACGCGCAGGCCAAGGCGGACAACGCCCGGCAGCAGCAGGCCGACGCCAAGCCGTCCACCAACGGCCAGGCGGCGCAGCCCTCGGCCACGGCCGTGCGGAACGCGGAGTCGGCGGCCAAGCAGTCGGCCACCAAGCCGGCCCCCGCGAAGCCGGCGCCCAAGCCCGCCGCGAAGGCCGCGCCCAAGGCGGAGCCGAAGGCCGACGCGAAGAAGGAAGAGCCGGAGTCGAAGCAGTTGCGCGGCGCCGCGGCGGCCATCGCCAAGAACATGGACGCCTCGCTGAGCGTCCCCACCGCGACCAGCGTGCGCGCGGTCCCGGCCAAGCTGATGGCGGACAACCGCATCGTCATCAACAACCACCTCAAGCGCACCCGCGGCGGCAAGATCTCGTTCACGCACCTCATCGGCTACGCGATGGTGCGGGCGCTGAAGAGCTTCCCGAACATGAACCGGCACTACCAGCTGATCGACGGGAAGCCGTTCGCGGTCACGCCGGAGCACGTCAACTTCGGCCTCGCGATCGACATGAAGGGCAAGGACGGCTCGCGCAACCTCGTCGTCGCCTCGATCAAGGGCGTCGAGGACATGACGTTCCTGCAGTTCTGGCAGGCCTACGAGGACATCGTCAAGAAGGCCCGCAACAACAAGCTGACGGCCGACGACTTCTCCGGCACCACGATCTCGCTGACGAACCCGGGCGGCATCGGCACCAACCACTCGGTGCCGCGTCTGCAGGCCGGCCAGGGCGCCATCATCGGCGTCGGCGCCATGCAGTACCCCGCCGCCTTCGAGGGCACCAGTGAAAAGACCCTGGTCGACCTCGGCATCAGCAAGATCATGACGCTGACCTCGACCTACGACCACCGCATCATCCAGGGCGCGGAGTCGGGCGAGTTCCTCAAGCGCATCCACGAGCTGCTGCTCGGCGAGGACGGCTTCTACGACGACGTCTTCACCAGCCTGCGCCTGCCGTACGAGCCGATCCGCTGGGTCGCCGACATCCCGGACGGCCCGGTCGACAAGACCGCCCGCGTGATCGAGCTGATCGACGCGTTCCGGATGCGCGGCCACCTGATGGCCGACACCGACCCGCTGAACTACCGCCAGCGCAGCCACGCCGACCTGGACGTCCTGTCCCACGGCCTCACCCTGTGGGACCTCGACCGCGAGTTCCCGGTCGGCGGCTTCGCCGGCCAGGAGCGGATGAAGCTGCGCGACATCCTGGGCGTGCTGCGCAACTCGTACTGCCGCACGGTCGGCATCGAGTACACCCACATCCTCGACCCCGAGGAGCGCCGCTGGATCCAGGAGCGCGTCGAGATCCCGCACGAGAAGCCGGACCCCGCGGTCCAGAAGTACGTGCTCTCGAAGCTGAACGCCGCCGAGGCGTTCGAGACGTTCCTGCAGACCAAGTACGTCGGCCAGAAGCGGTTCTCCCTCGAGGGCGGCGAGACGGCGATCCCGCTGCTCGACACCATCCTCGACAAGGCCGCCGAGCACGAGCTCGACGAGGTCGTCATCGGCATGCCGCACCGCGGCCGGCTGAACGTCCTGGCCAACATCGTCGGCAAGCCGATCAGCCAGATCTTCCAGGAGTTCGAGGGCAACCTCGACCCGGGCCAGGCGCACGGTTCCGGTGACGTGAAGTACCACCTCGGCGCCGAGGGCAAGTACTTCCGGATGTTCGGCGACGGCGAGACGAAGGTGTCGCTGACCGCGAACCCGTCCCACCTGGAGACGGTCGACCCGGTCCTCGAGGGCATCGTCCGCGCGAAGCAGGACATCCTCGACAAGGGCGGCGAGGGCTACACCGTCCTGCCGGTCCTGATGCACGGCGACGCGGCCTTCGCGGGCCAGGGCGTCGTGGCCGAGACGCTGAACCTGGCGCTGCTGCGCGGCTACCGCACCGGCGGCACCGTGCACGTCATCGTCAACAACCAGGTCGGCTTCACGACCGCGCCGGAGCACTCGCGCTCCTCGCAGTACGCCACCGACGTCGCGAAGATGATCGGCTCGCCGATCTTCCACGTGAACGGCGACGACCCGGAGGCCGCGCACTGGGTGGCCAAGCTGGCCGTCGAGTACCGGCAGGCGTTCCACAAGGACGTCGTCATCGACCTCATCTGCTACCGTCGCCGCGGCCACAACGAGGGCGACGACCCCTCGATGACGCAGCCGGCGATGTACGACATCATCGACACCAAGCGCTCGGTCCGGAAGACCTACACCGAGTCGCTGATCGGCCGCGGCGACATCTCCGTCGAGGAGGCCGAGGCCGCGCTGCGCGACTTCTCCAGCCAGCTGGAGCACGTCTTCAACGAGGTCCGCGAGCTGGAGAAGCACCCCGCGAAGGCCAGCCCCTCCGTCGAGGAGGAGCAGCAGGTGCCGGCCAAGGTGAAGACGTCGGTCGCGAACGAGGTCATCGAGCGCATCGGCGACGCGTTCGTCCAGGTGCCCGAGGGCTTCACGCCGCACCCGCGCGTCAAGCCGGTGATGGAGCGCCGCCACAAGATGTCCCGCGAGGGCGACATCGACTGGGCGTTCGGCGAGCTGCTGGCGTTCGGGTCGCTGGCGATGGAGGGCCGGCTGGTCCGGCTGTCCGGCCAGGACTCGCGGCGCGGCACGTTCACCCAGCGGCACTCGGTGTTCATCGACCGCAAGACCGGCCAGGAGTACGCGCCGCTGCAGAACCTGGCCGACGGCCAAGGCCGCGTGATGATCTACGACTCGGCGCTGTCGGAGTACGCGGCCGTCGGCTTCGAGTACGGCTACTCGGTGGCGAACTCCGAGGCGCTGGTGATGTGGGAAGCGCAGTTCGGCGACTTCGTCAACGGCGCCCAGACCGTCATCGACGAGTACATCTCCTCGGGCGAGGCCAAGTGGGGCCAGCGCTCGGACGTCGTGCTGCTGCTGCCGCACGGCCACGAGGGCCAGGGCCCGGACCACACGTCCGGCCGCATCGAGCGCTTCCTCTCGCTGTGCGCGGAGGGCTCGATGACGGTGGCGGTGCCGTCCACCCCGGCGAACTACTTCCACCTGCTGCGCCGCCACGCCCTCGACGGCATCCAGCGCCCGCTGATCGTCTTCACGCCGAAGTCGATGCTGCGCAACAAGGCCGCGACGTCGGCGGTGGAGGACTTCACCGGCGAAAGCCGCTTCATGTCCGTCATCGACGACACGACGCCGGACCCGTCGAAGATCCGCAAGGTGCTGCTGACCTCCGGGAAGCTGTACTGGGAGCTCGTCGCCGAGCGGGCGAAGCGCGAGGCCGACGACGTCGCGATCGTGCGGATCGAGCAGTACTACCCGCTGCCGAAGAAGAAGCTGGTCGCGGCGCTGGAGCGGTACACGAACGCGGCGGAGGTCGCGTGGGTGCAGGAGGAGCCGGAGAACCAAGGCGCGTGGCCGTTCTTCGGGCTCAACCTGCCGCGGAAGTTCCCGGAGCTGTTCTCGAAGCTCGAGGTCGTGTCCCGTCGCCCGATGGCCGCGCCGTCGGCCGGCTCGTCGAAGGTGCACGAGGTGGAGCAGAAGGCGCTGATCGCGAAGGCGTTCGACTGATCGCTTGAACCACGACGAAGGCCTCCTCCCGGTCCCCGGCGAGGAGGCCTTCGCCGTTCCGGGAACTGTCGGTGCCCTCCGGTAGCGTGGAAACCGGGGGCGCAGCCCAAACCGATTGCCCTCCGCCACCGCTTCACGGCAAGGTGGTGATCATGCTGATCCGCCGGGAAACACCCGCCGACCGCGCCGCGATCCACGCGGTCCACAGCGCGGCCTTCCGGCGCGAAGAGGGCGTCACGCCGGTCGAAGCGCCCCTTGTGGACGAACTCCGCGCCGAGGGTGACCTGATCGGCGCACTCTCGCTGGTGGCCGTCCACGACGGCGACATCGTCGGGCACGTCTGCTGCAGCCGGGCCCGCCTCGGCGACGACGCAAGAGCCGCCGTCGGGCTCGGCCCGCTCGGCGTGCTGCCCGAGCACCAGGCGAGCGGCGTCGGCTCCGCGTTGATGCACGCGGTCGTCGGCGCGGCGGACGCGCTCGGCTACGGCCTGGTCGTCCTGCTCGGCGAACCCGCCTACTACGAACGCTTCGGGTTCGTCACGGCGTCGGACCTGTCGATCACCGCCCCGGACCCGCAGTGGGGCCGGTACTTCCAGGCGCGGACGCTCGCCGCGTACCAACCGGCCCAGGCGGGCGCGTTCGAGTACGCGCCGGCGTTCTCCCGGATCTGAACAGGAGTCTTCGCATGTACGAACCCCGGTCGTCGGTGGGTGTCCGGATCAACCGCGAGCAGCCGCCGTCTCGGCTGATCGAGCTGGCCAAGCAGGCCGAAGACGCGGGGCTCGACGAAGTCTGGCTGGTCGAGGACTGCTTCTGGGCGGCGGGGATCGCCACGGTCGCGACGGCGCTGGCGGTGACGTCGAAGATCAAGGTGGGCATCGGGGTGTTACCGGCGGTGGCGCGCAACCCGGCGATCGCGGCGATGGAGCTCGCGGCGCTGGCCGAGGTGCACCCGGGCCGGCTGATCGGCGGCTTCGGGCACGGCGTCGCGTCGTGGATGCGGCAGATCGGGGCGTACCCGGCCTCCCCGCTGGCGGCGCTGGAGGAGACGCTGCTGGCGGTCCGGCGGCTGCTGGCGGGCGAGCGCGTCTCGATGGACGGCAAGCACGTCCGTCTGGACGAGGTCGAGCTGGTGTTCCCGCCGTCGTCGCCGCCCCCGCTGGTGGCGGGCGTCCGCCGTCCGAAGTCCCTGGCGGTCGCGGGCAGGGCGGCGGACGGGACGATCCTGGCCGAGCCGTCCCCGCCGGAGTTCGTCCGCACGGCGCTGGCAGGCATCGCGCCGGGCCGCGCGGCCGAGGGCGCACCGCCCCACCACACGGTGGTGACGTACAACTGGCTGGCCCTCGGCGACCGCGAGCGGGCGCGCCTGACGGTCGCGGAGTCGCTGAACCCCGGCTCGCGGGTGCAGGTCGAAGGCTTGCCGTTCGCCGGGGAACTGCTGTCCCTGATGGATTCGTCGTCCACAGTGGACGAACTGGCCGCGGGCCTGCGTCCGGAGTGGATCGACCGCCTGGCCATCTGCGGGGACGTCGAAACCTGCGCGGCGGCGGTCCGCGCCCTGCACGAGGCGGGCAGCGGCTCGGTGGTCCTGCTGCCGCTGCCGGAGGAGCCCCCGGAGCGTGGCATCGAGGACGCGGGCCGGGTGGCCGCGGCCCTGCGCGGCTAGGACTTGAGGTTGTTGCGGGCGAGGAAGTCCTCGGCGATGTCGAGGGGGTTGCGCTTTTCCTCGGTGAACTCGACGTTGAGCCGCGTGAGCTGATCGGTCGTCAGCACCGCCGACACCCGGTTGAGCGCGGCCGCCTCGGCCGGCGACAGCGTCCCGCGCGCCACGAGCGGCACGATGTTCTGCGCCGGGAACATGTTCTTGTCGTCGACCAGCGGCACGAACCCGTTCGCGGCGATCGTCGACGACGTGCTGAACAGGTCCGCCACCTGCACGTCGCCGGACTTCAGCGCCGCCACCGTCACCGGCCCGCCGGTGTCGGTCGTGCGGATCTCCTTGAACTCGCAGCCGTACAGGGCCTTGATCTTGTCCTTCCAGCGGCTGCTCCACTGGCCCGGCCCGCCGAACACCAGCTCGCGGCACCGCGGGCCCAGGCCGGACAACGTCCTGACGGAAGCCAGCCGCGGCCCGACGACGAGCAGGTCCTTGTCCTCGGCAGGCGCCTGGTCGAGCACTTCGAACCCGGCGGGGATCTTCTGCCGCAGCTGCGCGTAGACGTCCTGGGGTGTCGTCGCGGTGGTGTCCTTGTCGAAGTACCGCAACAGGTTCCCGCTGTAGTCGGGCACGACCGACAGCGACTTGTCCTGCAGGGCCTTGACGACGACCTCGCGGCTGCCGACCGGCGGCCGCACGGTCACGTTCGCGGCACCCGCGTTCCGCAGCGCGCCGGCGTAGATCTGGGCCAGCAAGAGGCTTTCCCCGACGTCGGACGCGCCGATGATGATGTCCCCCGTCGCGCCGCCCTCGCCGCCGCCCGCCAGGGGGTTGCCGCAGCCGGCCGCCAGCACCAGAACCACCAAGAAAACCAGCCGCTTCACGCCGTCACCTTCTTCACGGCCGCGGCGAGCCGGACGCCCCGGGGCACCAGGGCGCGGTTCAGCACCGCGAAGAGCAGGTCCAGGACGATGGCCAGCAACGTCGTCAGCAGTGCGCCCGCGATGACCTCGGAATAGTCCAAAATGGCCAGTCCGTCGAGCAGGAACCGGCCCAGGCCACCGAGTCCGACGTACGCGGCCACCGCGGCGGTCGCCACGAGCTGGAGGACGGCGTTGCGGATGCCGCCGAGCACGAGCGGCAGCGAGATCGGCACCTCGACCTGCCACAGCCGCTGCCAGCCGGTCATGCCGACGCCTTCGGCCGCGTCGACCACGCCGTGGTCGGTCGCCTGCAGGCCCGCGTACGTGCCGGCCAGGATCGACGGCACGGCCAGCACGACGAGCCCGATGATCGTCGAGGTGACACTTTCGGTGAAGAGCAGGAAGAGGAACGTGACGAGCCCGAGCGTCGGCAGCGCGCGGATGGCGTTGCCGACGCCGACCAGCGCGACGCCGCCGCGTCCGGTGTGGCCGACGAACAGTCCCAGCGGAACGGCGACGACCAGCGCGATCGCCAGCGACAGGAACGTGTAGCCGAGGTGTTCCAGCAGCCGCTGCGGCACGCCGTCCGGGCCCGACCAGTGTGCCGGGTCGCCGAACCAGCGGAAGAGGTCGGTGATCACGGCGCCCCCACCCGGGTCCACGGCGTCAGCAGGTTTCGCGAGCCCACGAGCACGAGGTCGACGACCAGCGCCAGCAGCAGCGTCAGGACGATGCCGACGACGATCGGCGAAAAGTACTCGCGCTGGAAGCCGTCGGTGAACAGCACGCCGAGCCCGCCGGTGCCGATCAGCGCGCCGACGCTGACCAGGCTGATGTTGCTGACCGACGCCACCCGCACGCCGGCCGCGAGCACCGGCACCGACAGCGGCAGTTCGACGGCGAAGAACCGGCGCAGCGGCTTGTACCCGACGGCGGTGGCGGCGGCGATCACCGGCGGCGGCACGGCGTCCAGCGCGTCGAGCACCGGGCGGACGAGCAGGGCGGTGGTGTAGATCGTCAGCGCGACGACGACGTTGACGCTGTCCAGGATCTTCGTCCCGATCAGGCCGGGGATGACGACGAACAGCGCGAGCGACGGGATCGTGTAGAGCAGGTTGGCCAGCACCATCAGCACCTGCCGGGCGGGTGCCCAGCGGCTGCCGAGCCAGCCCGCCGCGATCGCCAGCACGATCCCGATGACCAGCGGGAGCAGCGCCAGGTAAACGTGATCGCCCAGGTCACCGAGGATCTGGACGCGGTTGTTCGCGCTGCCAAGGTAGCGGCCGAGCTCGTCGAAGAAGCTCATGACACCTGAGGCGTGCCCTCGATGACGTCCAGCACCTGCCGCGCGACGACGGCGCCGAGCACCCGGTGATCCTCGTCGACGACCACGCCGAGACTCGCGGGCGACGACAGCGCGGCGTCGAGCGCGCCGCGGATCGGCGTTCCGCGGACCCAGAGCGAACCGCCGGCCACGAGGTCGTCCTCACCGAGCGGTCCGTCCACTGTGGAGTTCGGCGGCAGCCAGCCGCGGGGCTGCTTCTCGGTGTTGACCGCGAGCCGCCAGCCGTCGCTCGCCGGAACCGCCGAACCGAGCTCGACCAGCTCCAGCTCCTTGACCTCGACGCCTTCGGCGGAGAGGAAGGACAGCCCCCGGTAGCCGCGGTCCCGGCCGACGAACGACGCGACGAAGTCGTCCACCGGGTGCCGCAGGACGTCGGCCGGCGTGCCGTACTGGGCGAGCTTGCCGCCGACCCGCATCACCGCGACCTTGTCGCCGAGCCGGACGGCCTCGTCGATGTCGTGCGTGACGAACACGATCGTCTTGCCCAGCTGCGACTGCAGCCGCAGCAGCTCGTCCTGCAGGCCCTCGCGCACGATCGGGTCGACGGCGGAGAACGGCTCGTCCATCAGCAGCACCGGCGAGTCCGCGGCGAGCGCGCGGGCGACGCCGACGCGCTGCTGCTGGCCGCCGGAGAGCTGCGCCGGGTACCGCTTGCCGAGCTCGACCGGCAGGCCGATGATCTCGAGCAGCTCGGCGGCCCGCTTGCGCGCCTTCGCCTTGTCCCAGCCCGAAAGCAGCGGCACGGTGGCGATGTTGTCCAGGACCGTCCGATGTGGAAAGAGGCCGGCGTGCTGGATGACGTAGCCGATGCCGCGGCGCAGCAGGGCCGGGTCGCCCTCTGCGACGTCCCTGCCGTCCAGCAGCACCTGCCCGGCGGTCGGCTCGACCATCCGGTTGATCATCCGCAGCGACGTCGTCTTGCCGCAGCCGGACGGGCCGACGAACACGGTGATCGTGCCGTCTTCGACCGTGAGGTTCAGCTTGTCGACGGCGACCGTCCCATCCGGATACTGCTTGGTCACGTCGCGGAATTCGATGGTCACTGCCACTCCCCATGTCCCGGTGCAACCGACCGTAGCCGAGTTGACGGCGGTTGGCACGGTGTTCCGAGGGCCGGCCACTAGGCTCGGAGTCCGTGAACGCCCTCGACGACGTCCTCGCCGCGCACGGCGTCGGCGTCCGCCCGCTGTACCGCGTCCTCGACCTGCTGCGCACCGGCGACCACGACCTCGGCGAGCTGGTGCGGCTGAGCACGGCCCCGCGGCGCAGCGTGGAGGCCGTCCTCGCCGCCCTCGGCGACGACCTGGACCGCAGCGGCGACCGCCTGCGGATCTCCCCCGGCGTCGCGGCGTCGTACCTGCAGTACCACGCGCCGCGCTACGCCGACCCGCTCGACGAGGCCGTCGCGACGCACGAGCTGCTGCCGAAGGTCGCCGAGTGGGTGGCGGAGGTGCCGTCGCCGCTGGCCGCACTCGACCACGTGCAGGCCACGCCGGAAACCGTCCTGCGCCGCGCACTCTGGCTGGACGCGCAGTACGACCTCGCCTCGGCGCGCCTGCTGTTCCTCGGCGACCACGACCTGACGTCACTCGCGGTACGCGCGGTCTGCCCGTCGGCGGCGCTGACGGTCGTCGACCTGGACGAGCGCGTGCTCGCCTACCTGGACGATCGCGGCGGCCGCGAGATCCGGACCGTGCACGCGGACCTGCGCGTCGGGCTGCCACCGGCGTTGAGCGGCGGCGCGGACCTCGTGTTCAGCGACCCGCCGTACACGCCGGAAGGGATGGGGCTGTTCGCGGCGCGCGGGGTGCAGGCGCTGCGCGAGCCGAGCGAGGGACGGCTGCTGCTGGCGTACGGCTACAGCCCGCGGCACCCGGCGCTGGGCGCGCAGGTGCAGCGGTCGCTGGCGACGCTCGGGCTGACGTTCGAGGCGATCCTGCCGGGCTTCAACCGGTACTTCGGGGCGCAGGCGATCGGCAGCGCGGCGGACCTGTACGTCTGCCAGCCGACGGCGAAGGCCAAGAAGATGCGCGGCGGCAAGGCGATCTACACGCACGGGCCGCAGTCGGTGGAGGCGGCCGGCACGAAACCGGCCCTGCTGGAGAAGCTGAAGGAGATCGCGGGGGCCGGCGGCCTCGCGCTGGAGTCGCGGCCGGTGGACTGGTCGATCTCCGGCCCCGAGGGCGACGCGGTCGCGATGGACCTCTCGGCCGACCCGGGCCCGTGGCTGCTGCGGACGCTGCTGGGCACGAACGCCCGGCGGCTGGCCCTGCTGGTCCCCAACTCCCACCCCGACCTGGCGGACCAGGCGTCCCAGGAGGCGCTCGCGTCACTCGTCCGGGGGAAGTACGCGCTGCGGTACCTGCGGAGCACGCCGGACAACCGGCACGCGGTGGTCGTCGCGGAGGCGGTGGAGCACCAGGACGAGGTCCTGACCCGCGCCCACGCCCGCCTGGCGAACGTCTCCCTCGACGTCCCGCCGGACCTGGTCGACCTGCGCCTGGTCGACGTCCCCCGCCACCGCCTCCCGGACCTGCTGGACGTCTGAAAAGCCGTGAAGGCCTCCTTCCCGGCCATAAGAGCCGGGAAGGAGGCCTTCACGGAC
>NZ_JBFACT010000010.1:0-9712 GCF_040640995.1 Amycolatopsis sp. NPDC021455
CTGAGGGGTGCCATGCGTTGGGGGGTGCTTATCCCCCACCCAACGCCACATTGGGGCGCATCGGCGGGGCGCGGCCGCGGAAAGCGGAGATCATCACCCGGAGGGGTGGTTTGGCGGCGGCGCGGGCGCGTCGCGTGCGGGTGCGCCGGGTTCGGCCGTTGGCGGGGTTGCGCCGTTCGGATCAAGGGCTAGGCTGCGAAGTGCGGTTCAGCAGCACCAGCCGCCCCTCCGACTTGGCCAGCGTTCGAGCGGGCCGGTAGTGGCCCGCTCGGCACGTCATCTGCGAATGAAGGCGTGTGAAGATGTTAGTCGTCCAGCCCCCCGCGACGGCGATCCCCGTAGTGCCGTCGGCGCGCGAACAACGCCGTGTGTTCGACATCCAGGTGATCCGCCCGTATTTCGGCGCGGTCATGGTCCGGATCCGCGGCGCCCTCGACGCGGACAGCGCTCTCCAGCTCCGCTCGGCGGTGAGCACGTGGGCGCACCGCCGGTTCCCGGTCCTCGTGCTCGACCTGTCCGAGGTCGACTTCCTCGACGCCGCCGGGCTCGCCGTCCTCGGCGGCATCCACGCCCGGACGGTCAAGGAGAACACCGCCCTCCGGATCATCACCGGCGACAACCGCGTGGTGCGCCGGGCCCTGGCCGACAGCGGGCTCGACCACGCGCTCAACGTCAGCCGCCTGCCGTCGGGCTGGGAGCGTGCCACGGAGTTCTCCGGCCAGAGCTGATTCGTCACCGGGGCGCGGCGGGTTCGCGCAGGCCTCCGATCGTCTCCCGCAGCGCCTCGTCGGTCGACGTCGGCTCGATGCCGAACGCGGCCGTCGCGGCCGAAGAGTCGAGGACGAACGGCCGCCGGAGCTGGTACTGCATCTCGGCCATCTCCCGGGCCATCGGGTTGACCAGCCCGGCGAGCCGCAGGGCGAACGCGGGCATCGTGGCGACGCGGGCCGCCGGCGCGCCCGCCAGTTCCGCGGCGCGCTCGGCGAGCCGGCGCAGCGACATCGCCGGCGCGGTCGGCACGTGCCACGGCCGTCCCCAGGCCCGCTCGTCGGCCGCGACCGCGACCAGGGTGCGGGCGACGTCGCCGACGTGGGTCCAGCTGTGCGGGGCGTCCAGGTCGGCCGGTGCCGAGGCGCGCTTGCCGGCCAGCACCTTCGGCAGCACCAGGGCGGTGAACACCGAAAGGGTGCCGGCGCCGAGGTAGTCGGACCCGCGCACCTCGGCCGTGCGGATCCGGCCGGCTTCGTGCGCGGCCAGCGCGTCCGCCCACAGCTTGGCCCGCACCTCGCCCTTCACGGAGTTGGGGCGCATCGGCAGCTGCTCGGTCATCGGCCCGTCGACGGCGCCGTAGGCGTAGAGGTTGCCGGTGGTCACGAGCACGGCACCGCTGGTCTCCGCCGCCTGCAGGAGCGCCGCGCCGAGCGGCGGCCAGTCGGTGCTCCAGCGGTGGTAGGCGGGGCCGGCGCAGCTGTACAGCGCCACCGCGCCTTCGGCGTGCCGGGAAAGACTTCGAGTGGCGTCGGCGGCCACCCGCTCGATGCCGTCGGCTTCGGGGCCGCCGCCGCTCCGGCTGATCAGGCGGACCTCTTCGCCCCGGGCGGCGAGCAGGCGAGCGGTGGCGGTGCCGACCGGGCCGGCGCCGACGACGACGTGCAGAGACATGGGAACCCCCAGGGGAGAGAACAGTGTTCTCGGACAAGAACACCGTACTGCCGTGGTCGAGGTGCCGTCAAGAACACTGTTCTCGTCGAGTACGGGTGTTCTCGCGGTGTGCGACACTGGGGTCATGTCCGCCTCGTCGCTGCGTGCCCGGGTGCGCTCGGAGATGCACCAGGAGATCAAGGAAGTCGCCCGGCGCCGGCTGGCCGCCGAAGGCGCGAACCTGTCCCTGCGTGCCGTGGCGCGGGACATGGGCATCGTCGCTTCGGCGCTGTACCGGTACTTCCCGAGCCGTGACGCCCTGCTGACCGCGTTGATCATCGACGCCTACGAAGCACTGGGAACGGCGGCGGCCGACGCGGAAGCGGTGGTTCCGCGTGACGACCCGCGCGGCCGGTGGCTCGCGATCTGCCGCGCGGTGCGGTCGTGGGCGCTCGCGCACCCGGCCGAATACGGCCTGCTCTACGGAAACCCCGTGCCCGGCTACGCCGCCCCGCCGGAAACCGTGGAGCCGGCGTCGAAGGTGATCCTCCTGCTCGCCGCCGTCGTCCAGGACGCCCCGGGCGAACTTCCGCCGGTACCCGCGCCCGTGCGCCCCGACCTGCGCCGCCTGCTCGACGAGCGAAGCGCTGCCCTGCCGGAGCAGCACCTGGACCGGGTGCTGTTCGCGTGGACGCACCTGTTCGGCCAGGTCAACTTCGAGGTCTTCCACCGCCTCGACGCCATGATCGAGGCGCGCGCCGAATACTTCGAGCACCACATGAACCTGCTGGCCGATCTCGCCGGCCTGCCTTGACGGCGGTCAGGGTCCGGCGATCGGCGCCAGTTCGGCGAACGGCCGCCGCAGCCGGACCTCCGCGCCGGAGAGGTCGACGTCCGCCCACTCGACGTAACGGGTGTGCCGGTGCAGCAGGCGGATCAGGGCCACCAGCGGCGCCGGGCCACGTTGGTCGTGGCGCTGGTAGCCGAACAGCCGCACCCGGGTGCGGCCGACGATCACCCCGCGCACCACGAGCTCGGGCAGCCCGTCGCCGCGCGGGACCGCCTCGGCCCGGATCTCGCGGATCGCCCCGACGTCCCGGCCCGCCGCGTCGCGGACCCGGCGGCCGATCAGCTCACCGGCTCGCACGGCCGGCTCCCGGGATCCGGTCGACGATCCGGCGCCGCAGCCAGTCCTCCGACGGGCTCTCCGTGGCGTGGGCGACCGCCGTGGTCACGACGACGGTGGGCTCGATCCGGCGGATCGCGTTCAGCGGGATCCGCTGCGGCGCCCCGGCGCGGAAGCCGCGGCCGAGCCGCCGCAGCAGCTTCCCGATCGGCCCGTCGATCCGGTCCGCGAGTGCTTCCGGGCCGACGAGCAGCGCGTCGACGACGAACGTCCCACCGTCGGCGCGCAGCTCGAGGTCGTCGACCTTGCCGACGACCGTGCCGTCCTCGCCGGTGATCTGCCGGTCGAGCAGGGCGTCGGCCAGGTCCATCGTGCCGTGGTCGGTCCAGGGGTTCATTGGCCCGCTCCGGTGAAGATCATCAGGGGGATCGCCACCACCGCCGCGACGGCGATGACGACGAGCATGGCGAAGCCGACGATGTTGCTGAAGCGCTTGTTGGCGTGCTTGCCGAGGTATTCGCGGTCGTTGGCGACGATGAGCACCGGCAGGTAGGTCAGCGGGAGCGCGACCGCCGAGAAGATCAGCGAGATCTCGGTCAGGCCGACCGGGTCGATCCCGGTCTGCACCACCAGCACCGCGATCAGCAGGCCGGCGGCGACGCTCACGTGGAAGCGGGCGGCGTTGCGCGGCGCCCGGCGCTTGCCCCAGTCCCAGCCGAAGTACTGCGCCAGCATGTACCCCGACGACAGCCCGGTCTCCAGCGCCGCGCCGAAGGTGGCGGCGAAGATGCCGATCAGGACGATCACCAGGCCGGCGGTCCCGAGCGCGAGCGTCACCGGCAGCACGATCTGGCTCAGCTGGCCGACGTCGACGCCGGCCGGGAACAGCACGGTCGCGGCGCAGGCCATCACGGCGAGGGCGAGCAGGCCGCCGAGGGGGAAGCCGAGCAGCACGTTCGCGCGCTGCACCGGCAGGTCCTTCACCTTCCAGCCCTCTTCGACGCCGCCGGAGGAGAAGAAGAACACTTCGTACGGCGTCATCGCCGACGCGAACAGAGCGACCGCGTGGTAGGCGTAGGTCGGCAGCGCCTGGTCGGCGGGCGGCCCGAGGCCGGCGATCTGCGCGCCGAGCGAGGACCAGTCGGGGTGCAGGAAGAAGATCGCGACGGCGAACACCCCGATCGCCAGGCCGCCGAGGCCGAAGCCGGTCTCCATCCGCTCGAAGCCGACCCGCCAGACCACCAGCCAGACCAGGATGCCGATCGGGAACACCCAGATCAGCCGGTCGACGCCGGAGGCGAGCTCGATCGTGAGCGCGACACCGCCGATCTCCGCGCTCACGGTCAGCAGTGTGATCAGGAACGACCCGGCCAGGTTGAGCAGCGCCATCCGCGGGCCGAGGCGTTCGCGGATCAGGTCGAACACCGGGCGCCCGGACACCGCGACGATCCGCCCGGACATGTCCGCGTAGACGCAGATCCCGAGCACGCCGAGCACGGTCACCCAGACCAGGGCCATCCCGTAGCGGGCGCCGACGACGCCGCTTTCGACGAGGTCGCCGATGTCGACGAACCCGCCGACCGCGGTGAGGATGCCGAGGGTGACGGCGAGCAGGCGCTTGCTCACGACGTCACGCCCCAGCGGGCGAGCTCGCCGATCAGGCCCTGCAACTCGGCGTCGATCCGGTCGAGGCCGTCGTCCGTGCCGTCACCGAGGCCGTCGTCGAGCCGGTGGGCGAGGGCGACCCCGCGGTCGGTGATCGACGCCAGTGCCGCGCGGGCGCGGTCGTCGGTCAGGTCGCCGACGTCCTCGCCCGCCGAGCCGAGTTCGTCGGCGGCGTCGCGGACGGTGACCGAGAGGCTGGGGACGGGCGGCACCGAGTCGCGGTCGGCGGTCACCACGAGCCGCAGGAGTTCGAGCTGGCCCCGGATCTCCCGGCCGGCGTGCACCACGTCCGCTTGCGGGTCCGCCCCGCAGCCCGCCGTCAGGGCAGCGACCGCCAGCAGGGCGGCCGTCGTGCGCAATTGGGTCGGCGACGGCGGGAACACGACCGGCGAGTACCCGATCTTGGCGGGGGTAAACGCCGGGTACTCCACCGTGGACAGAACGGACGATTGAACCGGCGCGCGGCTGGGAAATTCGTCCCCATGTCGAGCGAAGCTCCGTCTCGTGAGGGAGACGGACCGGACGAAAACGACCTTCCGGTCAGCCGTCCCGCGTGGCCGGTCACGGCGCTCAGCACGGTCGCGCAGGGTGGTGTGCTCTGGGTCCTGGTGGCGGGGGTGCTGGCGTGGCGTCCCGGTCCCCGGCGCCGGGCCGCGGGCCACGGCCTGGTGGCGGGCGCGGCCGGCATGGCGCTCGGGCACGCGGTGAAGGCCGTGGTCCGGCGCCGGAGACCGCCGGCGCAGCGGCTGCCGGCCCGCCGGGCGCTGCCCGAGCAGCCGAAGTCTTCGGCGTTCCCCTCCACGCACGCGACGACGGCGGCCGCGTTCACGGTCGCCGCCGGGCTGTCGGCACCGGCGGCGGGCGTCGCGATCGCACCGCTGGCCGCCGCGGTCTGCTACAGCAGGCTCCGGACCCGGGCACACTGGCCGACCGACGTGTACGGCGGCGCGGCGCTGGGCGCGGCCGTGGGCGGCTGGGTGCACCGCCGGTTCGCGCGCGGAAGGCAGAGCACCCAGGACAGCTGAGCCGAACGTCCATGAGGGGCAGTTCTCAGCCGAAGTACGCCCGGAAAGTAGTGCCGTCGTCGCCGGTGTGCAGGCGGACGAGGTCGGCGAGCTGGTTGACCAGCAGCAGCCCGCGGCCGCGCGGCTGGTAGGGCGTCGCAGGATGGCGGCCGGCGAGCGGGTCGGCGAGCCGGCCGCCGTCGTGGACTTCGCAGACGAACTCGCCGTCGCCGCCCCAGAACCGGACCGTGCCGGAGCCGCTGCCGTGCTCGACGCTGTTGGAGAGCAGCTCGGTGACGACCACCTCGACGTCGGCGACCCGGTCGGCGCTCAGCCCGCAGGCGGCCGCGCGGACGTGCGCCAGCGCCCGGGCCGCCGCGAGATCGGTGGTGCCGGCCAGCTCGAAGGCCCCGTCCGGCACCGGCAGGGCCTGGTTGTACCGGGCGATGACGTCGTCCGGGGCGTACGCGGCGCTGGGCCGCCGCCCCGCGCCGTCGACCAGGACCGGGTGCGTGGCCTCGGCGTCGGCGAGGACGCCCGGATCGAGCGTCTCGACGTCGTAGGGGCAGAGGATCGTCACGTCCCGGCCGGCGAAGGCGAGGTTGATGAGCGCTTCGTGCTGGACGCACGCCGGATATTCGTCGGCCGACCGCGCCGCCCAGATCGGCTCGCCGATGATCCGCACCGGACGGCCGGGATGGGTGTCGGCGAACGCGCGCAGCACCCCGGGGATGATCCGCCCGGGGTTGCGCCCGGCCTCGGTCATGTCCAGCAGCTGGACCCGCCCCGCGTCCGCGCCGAGCTCCCGCCGCAGCAGGGCGAGGTTGTCCCCGGGCACGGCGACCGCGACCGGCTCGCCGGCGGCGAGGCCGCCCCACACGAACGGCACGGTGCCCGCCAGGTACTCGGTGTCACCGCGGTAGAACAACGCCGGGTGCACGAACGGGCCGGCCGCACCGGCATCCGCGGTCGCGCTCAAGCCGTCTCCTCCTCTGACTTCGGGGGACGACTCCAGTATGCGCGACGGCGTCGCCGGATCGGGGGACACCCGGGTCACTCCGCGTCACTGTCGGGGCGGGCCGGCCAGGCGCTGGGCGGTTTCCAGCAGCATGGCGTGGACGAAGGCCTGGGGGAGGTTCCCGCGCAGCTGGCGCTGCCGGACGTCGTACTCCTCGGCGAACAGCCCGGGCGGGCCGCAGGCCGCGCGGTTGCGTTCGAACCAGCGGAACGCCTCGGTGAGGTCGCCCTGGTGCCGGCAGGCCAGCGCCATCGTGAACCCGCAGAGCAGGAACGCGCCCTCGGCCTCGCCCAGCGGCCGGTCGTCCTGGGCGAAGCGGTAGACGTACCCGTCTTCGGTGAGTTCGCGGCGGACCGCGTCGAGCGTCGCGCGGGTACGCGGGTCGTCGGCGGGCAGCGCCCCGCGCACGGGCGGGAGCAGCAGGGCAGCGTCGGTCCCGGCGCGGTCCGGGCTGCGCTGCCACGTGCCGCGCCGGTCCAGGCAGCGGGCCGTGGTTTCGGCGAGCAGCTTGTCCGCGAGGCTCGACAGCTCGGCCCCGCGGTGGGCGGGCACTTCGCGCGCCAGCGCACGCAGGCCGGCGACGCAGGCGAGCCGCGAATGGGTCCACCACTCGTCGTCAAGCTCCCAGATCCCGGCTTCCGGGCGGTCCCAGCGTTCGGTGATCAGCCGGACGACGACGCCGGCGGCGCGCTCGACGTCGCCGCCGAAGCGGTCGTGGCGGGCCGCGGCCGCGTGCAGCTGCAGCAGCTCGCCGAGGGCGTCGAGCTGGAACTGGCCGGTGACGCGGTTGCCGACGACGTCGGAACCACCGGGGTAGCCGGGCAGGCGCAACGTCGTTTCCTCCGGCGGCGGCGTGCCGTCGGTCCGGTAGGCGGGCAGGAGGTCGTCGCCGTGCTCGAGGACCCGGGCGGTGGTGAACCGGAGCGCGGCGTCGAGCAGGGGGTGCGGCTCGTCGACGGACGCGGCGAGCCCGGCGTAGCACTGGTCGCGCAGCCACACGTACCGGTAGTCGTAGTTGCGGCCGGCTTCGGAGCGTTCCGGCAGGCCCAGCGTGGCCGCGGCGACCATGCCGCCGGTGCCGGTGGTCAGGCCCCGCAGGACCGCGTAGGAGTGCCGCGCGTCGCGGGCGGCGACGGTGTTCTCCAGCTCCGGCACGGCGCTGTGCCACGCGTGTTCGGTCGCTTCCCACAGGTAACCGGCGTCGGGCGGGCCGGGCAGACGGCGGTCGGAGAGCTCGAGGACGAGGTCGTGCCGCCCGCCGGCCGGGACGGTCAGCTCGAAGCCCAGCCCGCCGTCCCCGGCCACCGCGTCCCCGGCACCGGTCCAGCGGACGCGCAGGTCGCCGGTGCGGCCCGTCCACGTCCCGTCGTCGGCACGCCGCAGCTCGCGCAGCGAGCGCCGCCCGAAGCCGTCGGCGAGGTCGAGCCGGACGCGCATCCGGACGTCCCGTTCGACCGCCTCGATCCGGCGCAGCAGCACGACGCGGTGCGGATCGCCGGGGTGGGCGAGGGCTTCCCGGCACTCGACGGCGGTTTCGGTCGTCACCCAGCGGTTGCGCCAGATCAGCCCGCCGGGCTCGTAGTGGCCGCCCCAGACGCAGGTGCCGGCGGGGCTGACGGTGTAGCTGCCGGTGCCGCCGATCAGCGAGGAGAGCACGGCGCTGTCGGACCACCCGGGCGCGCAGAGCCAGGCGATGTCGCCACGCGGGCCGCACAGCGCGCCGCGCTCGCCGTCGGCCAGCAGCGCGTACTCGCGCAGGACGTGCGGGGCGATGCCGGTCATGACCGGGCTCGGCGCCACACGGTCAGCGCCGTCGTGGCGAGCGCGCTCCCAGCGGCGGCGAGGACGCCGTGGTGCCGGCTGGCCCACAGCTGGAAGCTGCGCGGGGTGGACTTGCGGTCGAACTCGCCGTGCGCGCCGTAGTCCCGCGCGCGGTCGGCCGGTGCCCAGAGGTTCTCCGGCTGGTGGGCGGGCTTGTCGGCGCCGGTCTGCTGGGACTTGTACCCGGTCTTGGCCAGGTAGCGGTCGAGGATCCCGGGGGCGACGGCGTTCGCGAGCAGGGTCCCGGCGGTGCTGCCGCCGACCCAGTATTCGCGACGGCGCGGATGGTCGGCGGCGTGGAGCACGGCGCGCGCGGCTACTTCCGGCTGGTAGATCGGGGGCACCGGCTGCGCCTGGTGCGGCAGCTTCGAGCGGACCCACGAGAACTGCGGCGTGTTGACGGCGGGCATCTGGACCATCGTGGTGCGGACGTGGCTGCCTTCGTGCAGCAGCTCGCAGCGCAGGGACTCGTTGAAGCCCTGGATGGCGTGCTTGGCGCCGCAATACGCGCTCTGCAGCGGGATCCCGCGGTAGGCGAGGGCGGAGCCGACCTGCACGACGGTGCCCCGGTCGCGCGGCTTCATCCGCCGCAGGGCGGCCATGGTGCCGTGCACGTACCCGAGGTAGCTGACCTCGGTGACGCGGCGGAACTCGTCCGGCTCGATCTCGCTGAACGGCGCGAACACCGAGGTGAAGGCGACGTTGACCCACACATCGATCGGCCCGAGCTCCTTCTCGGCCCGGTCGGCGGCGGCGTCGACCTGCGCGAAGTCGGCGACGTCGGTGGGGATGGCGAGCGCGGTCCCGCCTTCGCGCGTGATATCGCCCGCGGCGGCTTCGAGGCCCTTTTCGCCGCGGGCCAGCAGGGCGACCCGGGCCTGCCGGGCACCGAACGCCCGCGCGACGGCGCGGCCGATGCCCCCGCTGGCCCCGGTCACGACGACGACCTGGTGCCGGTTTGCGTTGCTGGTCATGAAACCTCCGATCGGGGTGGATTCGCCCGGGGCTCGCCACGGTGTCGCGAATGACTCATTCGGGACGTGGGAGGCCGCGAATGACTCATTCGCGACGCTCGGGCCCCCGGTGAGGCCGGGCCGCGCGCGCCCAGGCGGCCGCGACGACCACGTTCGCCAGCGCGGCGGCCCGCCACCGGCGGGAGACGACGGCGAGGCCGAGCATGCTGACGCTGTGCGCGACATCGGCGGTCCAGCCCCAGCGGGCGACGACCCCATCGGGCCGCCGGGCGGTGGCGGCCGCTTGGGCGAGGTGGCGGAAACCCAGCGCCAGCACCACTTTCCGCGGGACGGGCAGGTGCCGCGAAGCGACGACCAGCCCACCGCCCCACACGGCCCTGGCCGCGGCGACCGCGCGGGTCATCGCATCCTCCGGCGAGATGCGGCGATGCTCGGTGCGGTCGCGAGCATTGCTGTTCGGTTC